>DATFKV010000495.1:0-4603 GCA_035268465.1 Cryomorphaceae bacterium
CACGAAAAAGGCATGGAAACCTTTACCACGGGAGAGTACAATTGTCAACCCGCAATCGATTGGTGGGAAGAACAGCAAAACTACTGGAAGGATGTGCGCACCGCTTGGAATGAAGTGTTCACCGAAAACCCCAAATTGAAACTCACCAAGAAGGTGGACGATAAGATGCTTTGGCAGCGGCTTTTCGAATACGGAGATGAAGTAGCCGAAAACGGCGACACCAAAGGTGTGAAACAGGAAGTAAAGGCCATTATTGAGAAATACATCGGAGCATGAAAAAAGCCTTGAATAACCATTGGGTGCTACGCATTATCGGAGTAGCACTTGGCCTGTTTTTCATCTATGCGGGTGCCAAAAAGCTCTTCATTGCACCCGCCCCCCGCACAGGAGGTCCGAGTACCGTCCCTGCGGAATTCATTGATCTGATTAGAGCATTGAAAACCTCAGGTTATTTCATGATTATGGTGGCGTGGTTTCAACTCACCTCGGGCGTATTGCTTATATGGGACAAAACGCGTCTCATCGGAGCCTTGGCTTTGCTCCCTATCACTTTCAATATTTTCGTGATGCACGTCATTCTCGACAACCGTTGGGACGAAAACTTGCTTACGGGAGTGCTATTTCTGGCGAATGTTTGGGTGATTTTACCCCACTTGCCGAGACTGTACAATCCGAAACTGTCGGCAGCGTGAAATCGACTCTAGCCTTCTGCCTGCTTTTCTGGCTCAGCTCTTCGGCTATCGGCCAATCGGTGCAGATTACCACTGAAAACGGAAGACCGCTCAGCGATGCCCAACTGCTCTACCTGAGCAAAGGCGAGCAGAAACTTTCCTTTTCGGAAAATGGAGGTTTTGCAGCCCTTTCGGGGATAGATAAAAAGAGCGAAGTCAGAGTATCACTTTTGGGATTCCAAACCCGCACCTTGCTTTGGAGCGATACGTTGACCGTGATTCCTTTGACCAAAGCCGACTACGATCTGGGCGAGGTAGTAATCACGGGGCAATACCGTCCCGTAAAAGTCAGCGAGAGCGTTCATTCCATCCGCACCATCGATGCGGAAGCGATAGAAGCGCGCGCGGCGGTGACCTTGGAAGATGTCCTGAGAAACGAACTCAACTTCAGGGTAAGCCGCGACAATATCCTTGGCGCAGGCATGGCCATGCAAGGCATTAGCGGAGAAAATGTGAAAATCATGATTGACGGTGTTCCTGTGGTTGGCCGTTTAAACGGAAACATCGACCTCTCTCAAATCAATCTAAATCAAGTTGAGCGGATCGAAATCGTAGAAGGGCCCTTGGCGGTAAATTACGGTTCCAATGCCCTGGCGGGGACCATCAACCTCATCACGAAATCACCGAAGAGTGAAGAGACCACAGCCGAAGCTTCTCTCTTCACCGAAAGCATCGGCCATTTCAATGCCAATGGTTCCGTTTCCACGGGAATAAAAAAGCAAAGCATCTCAGTGTCGGGAGGCCGAAATTTCTTCAATGGCTGGAGTCCCGGAGATGATTTTTTCTACCATCAGGTCGAGCCCGTTGCCGATGAGCGCAGAGCGCAGCAGTGGAATCCTCGGGAACAAGTTTTTGCCGATGCAAAATACCGTTTGGCGCTCAAGAACGGATATTTTGAAGCCGCCGGCTCTTACTTTGACGAGGAAATCATCAATCGCGGTGCTCCTATGGGAGCCTATGGCGAGCGTGCATTTGATGATCATTACCTCACCAAACGGTACAGCGGATCACTGAAGTTTCAAGGCAGTTTGAGTCAGCGCTGGAACACCCATCATTTGGTGGCTTACAACATTTTCGATCGCGTCAAATCAACTTACATCACGAACTTGACGGGAGTATACAGCGAATTAAGTCCGAATGCGGCTCTACAGGACACCACATCCTTTCGCACCTTTCTGGCCAGAGGATCCTTTATCGGCCAGCTTTCGGAAAAGATCAACATACAAATAGGCTATGAAGCTGAAATCGAAGAGGGGGCCGGTGAGCGCATCGTCGATGCCAACGGCATTATCGAGAACTACGCTCTTTTTGCCACTGCAGAATTCCGCCCGATGGATCGCCTGACCATCAAGCCGGGGCTGAGGGTGGCTCATAATTCACGTTACGCAGCACCGCCCGTACCATCGATCAATTTCTTGTATCAACTGCCGGGAGACATTGAAACCCGCCTCAGTTATGCGCAAGGATTTCGGGCACCGGGATTAAAAGAATTGTCCTTCTATTTTGTCGACATCAACCACAACATTGTGGGAAACCCTGAATTGGACGCCGAGCGATCGCACAATATTTCTGCCTCGCTGAATGTTACCCAAACAGAAAGTCGAGCCATTGGCATAAAAGCATCCGGTTTTTACAACCGCATCTTCAACCTCATCACCTTGGCTCAAGCGGAGGAACAGGAATTTACTTACGTCAATATCGGTGAGCGCGAAACCGTCGGCGGACGCATGGAAGCAAACACTCAATGGAGAGGCATTGACCTCGGCGCAGGATTGTCTTATACGGGCATTTCGAATAAGCTTAGCACGGGTCGCGAATTCACGTTCACTCCTGAGGCGACCTTGAGGGCGGGTTACGAGTGGAATGAATTCTCATTCAATGCCTTTTACAAATTTAACGGCCGTCAGATTTTCTTGAGAGAACTATCCGAAGGGAAAGTGACCGAGGAAAGCATCGATGCCTTTCAAAACCTTGACCTCACCTTGGCCAAATCTTTCGCGAAAAGGCGAATAAGATGGGAAATAGGCGGAAGGAATTTATTAAACGTACAGAACCTAAATGCCACGGTTTCCGGTGGAGCTCATAGCACAGGTGGCAGTATGGCCATCGGAACGGGAAGAACCATTTTCACTCGACTAACTATTTCCATTGTAAAATGAAGAAACTGATACCGGCTTTCGCAATCATGCTTTTAATGGCGAGTTGCCATAAAGACGAAATTCCCATTCAACCGTACGATCGTGGAGATTTGCTGAGCGCCAAAGTCGATATGGGTGATTTTTATGTCAATCGTGTGTTCTTCAGTTTGGCTGAGGGCGGCATAGAAGGAAGCATGGAAATGGAAGAGTGGGACATCGCCTTTTTGGCAGAAGCCGATCACGCGATTTTGAATGACGCACGATTAATGTCGGCATGGCAAACGCCATACGAAAACCTTGAAGCTGCTGATGACAGTGCCGGTTTTCATGTGGACAGAGAAATCGAAGTGGCAGCAGAAATCCTATTCGATCCGGCCTTGGATGTACTCGAAGGGGTTTATCTTTTAGACCTTGGCTTCACAGCCTTAGGTTTGCCAAAAGGCATGGTTTGGATTGAATTCAAAGAGATCAATGCGTCGGCTTACACGGTTGCCTACAAAAAATACGGCGAGAGCGAAATAACCGAAGTCACGATTGTACGAGAGAACGCTTCGGGATACATCTATTTTTCCTTTCGGGAAAATGAGATTGTGATGAGCCCGCCCGAGCATTCTTGGGACATCATTTTCAGCAAATTCACGCATCAATTTAATGATCCGCCCATTGCCTATTTGGTGACCGGGGTTCTATTGAACCCCAGCCAAACCGTAGCAGCCGAATACTCCGAAAAAGCATTTGAAGACATCAGCGCCACCGATACCTCAAGAGTAGAATGGAGCAATCGTCCCGACCTCATCGGTTACGATTGGAAAACGTATTCTTTCGACACCGGAACCTATATCGTTGCCATCGACCGCACATGGTTGATTCGAACCGCAGAAGGTTTTTACTTCAAGCTTCGATTTACCGATTTCTACGACGAAAACGGGAACGCAGGTTTTCCCTCCTTTGAATACCGCCTTCTCTAAACGTAAAGCAACTCGTAATACTCTTCCAGCATACGTTTCACCGCAAATTGGTCTTTGCAATCCATGATGCTATTCTTCATCATGCTAACCCATTTGTCGCGCTGATCATAATAAGTCGGGATGACCTCTTCGAGCAGTACCTTATAAAGAGCATCGCCATCGTGTTTGTCGTGTTCGGCTTCCGTTAAACCTACAAAGGCATCGCCAAACTGCCAGCCATTTTTGCCGTGGTCACAAGCTTCAGGCCACCAGCCATCGAGGATACTGCAGTTCAATACTCCGTTAATGGCGGCTTTCATACCTGAAGTACCACTGGCTTCTTTCGGGCGACGCGGATTATTAAGCCAAACATCAGAACCTCTGGTAAGAGCCGAACCTGTAGCCATATCGTAATTGGGGATATAGACTACTGCGTTTGGGTATTTCTTTGAAAAACCAACGATCTCCGCGATCAGTTGCTTTCCGCCGTCATCCAATGGGTGAGCTTTTCCGGAATATACGATCTGGAGTTTTCCCTCTTTCAAAAGCGGATCAATCACCTCCGGGTCGCGGAAAAGCAAATTTGCTCTTTTGTAAGCCACTGCTCGACGCGAAAAGCCAAGAGTAAGCACATCCTCTCTCAATTCAGCTCCTGTTCGTTCCTTTACAAACTTGATCAGGGCACGCTTATTTTTCATATGGCTTTCCCAAATGTCTCCTTTACCTTCAGCGGCATCCGTCATGGCAGGATCTACCCAAGTAGGTTTATGAATCGCATTGGTGATGG
>DATFKV010000496.1:0-11452 GCA_035268465.1 Cryomorphaceae bacterium
TAACATTCCTAGCGAAATACTCGAGTGGCCTGCTCACGGAAATACCGCCTTGGGTCAGAGTTTCAATTTAGCTCCCTTCGGTGATTTGAGAGATCCTGAAACGGGAGAAGTTTTGACAACACCCGGGCTTTATGAGCCTCAACAAGGAGATTATCCTCTTTACGATTTGGATTCTCAAATTGATTGTAGAACAAGGTTGGTCACCGATCCTGTGCCACTTTTCGGTGATTTTTCCATGTATTGGATTTTTAATGATAAAGGTAATATCCACACTGAATCTCAAGGAGACCCCATCGGTATGGAAATCCAAGCACAAATGTTTGGATTCAATACCAACGACGAGATCAATAACATGACTTTCTGTAATTATGTGCTGATCAACCGTGGCTCTTTGACTCTTGAAGATACATACTTCGCTCAGTGGGTTGATACGGATTTGGGTAATGCGGAAGACGATTATGTTGGATGTGATGTAATGAGAGGACTCGGATATTCTTATAACGGAAGTAACTTTGATGGTAGTTCCACGAGTGGCCCCGGTTACGGTATTCAACCTCCTGCTATAGGAATTGACTTTTTTGAGGGTCCTTATCAAGACCCCGATGGAATCAATAACCTCTATGGAATTGGAGAAGGTCAGGCATTGAACGGTTTGGGTTATCTGAATCCGGCTGACTCTTTGTCTATCCTCGGAGTTGATTCTATTATCGACAATGAGCGTTTCGGAATGCGTAGATTTATTTACCACCAAAACTCGGATGGGCCAAATGCTACATTGGGCCCTCAAATCGCGGTAGAATACTACCAAATGATGAGAGGAATATGGCGTGACCAAACCCCGATGACTTTCGGTGGACAAGGATATGCGCCCACTCAACCATCAGCACTGAGGGCAGACTTCATGTTTCCCGGAAATTCTGATCCGCTTCATTGGGGAACGGATGGGGTAGACCCCAACTATCCTATTCTCGGAGGATGGACTGAAGAGAATGAAGGAAACCCTTCGGGTGACCGAAGATTTCTTCAATCTGCCGGGCCCTTCACACTTGATCCGGGTGAGTTTAACAACATTACGGTTGGGGCAGTTTATGCCAGAGCTTCTACAGGAGGACCTTTTGCTTCGGTGAATAGTCTCTTCATCGCAGATGACAAGGCTCAAGCTCTGTTTGAGAATTGCTTCCGACTGCTCAGTGGTCCGAACGCACCCGACTTGTCTTTGCAAGAACTTGATCGAAAGTTGATCTTCTATATTCGAAATACTAATGCGCTCAGCAACAACCTAGGTGAAGAATATTTTGAAGTAGATCCAACCATTCCTCAATTTGATACGGAAGGGAACCTCTACGATCGCACCTATAATTTTCAAGGTTATCAAATATTCCAGCTACGCGACTCAGAAGTTTCTGCGGGTGATTTGGAAGACCCTGAATTAGCGCGTCTCTTATTTCAAGCTGACATTGAGGACTTTGACGAAAACGGTGAGCCAATAGGCCAGATTGTGAACTATGAGTTCGACGAGCAAATCGGATTGTCCGTACCTGTAGAAAAGGTCAATGGACAGAATGATGGTATCATTCACTCTTTTGAGGTTACCAATGACCTTTTTGCACAAGGAGATAACAGGCTGATTAATTTCAAGAAGTACTACTACATAGCCATAGCCTATGGTTACAATAACTATGAGCCGTACAATCCTGATCCGGATAACCCAACCGGGCAAGCAACGCCTTACTTGGTTGGACGTTCTTCGGCTACCGGAGCGATCAACCCCGTGGTGGGTATTCCATCCAAGCCAGCACCTAGAAATTTCGGTACCGTGGCTACTTCCAATTATGGGGATGGATTTCCAATAACCAGAATTGAAGGGATGGGTAATGGTGGAAACGAATTGAGATTGACTCAAGCTACCATAGACGAAATCATGAATGGCGCTCCATACAAGGCAGATACATTGCAGTATCAGACTGGCTTTGGTCCGTTAAATGCAAAAGTAGTTGATCCCTTGAATGTTAGAGCTGCAGATTTTGTTTTGAAATTTTACAGTGAGACTGACGAAGAAGGAAATTATGTTGGCGATTTTGATGATTCACGCTGGTACATGATTGATAAGGACAATCCAAATGATACCATTTTCAGTGAAAACACCATTCGTGTAGCCAATGAGCAAATTGTGCCTGAATATGGTATTAGTGTGGAAATTGGTCAGTATGAATTTGAAGTAGCAAATCCACAAGGGTCGGGCGACAAACTGAAGCCTGAACTGTTAAATTCTTCTTTGACATTTAATCCTGAAAATTCGGAATGGTTAACAGGTGTTTCTGATCAAGATGGCTTCACCTACCTTAATTGGATTAGAGCAGGAACGGTTGTTACGGAGACTCCTGAGGGTGAGGCACCGTGTTACCTGCCTGAAGACGCAGATCCTCAGAATCCATTTCCGCTTCCACTTGATGCGTTTTGGGACGATAAAGTAGGTCTGGACAATAGACAGGTATATGAAAATGTCATTGACGGTCAATTGGCCCCTGCACACTTGGTCTTCCAAAATAATTGTGGATTAGGTCCATTGAATTCCGTTGCCGAATCTCAGTCGAGAACCAATACCTCCAATCGAGATATGACGGACCTAAGCTCCATTCAAATTTTCATTACTCCGGACAAAAATCGTTGGAGCAGAGTGCCGGTATTTGAAATGCAGCATGACCCCGCCTTTGCTCAATTAGGTGCGGCTGGAGCTAACTTAAGGAATCAAGTCATTAGTGGGAATTTATCCGTGAAGCTGTTTTTGAGAGCTGCTTTATCGGTAGATAAGAATGGCCTGAATCAAACCCAAGCTGGCGTGAATGTAGATGAAGCGACCTATTTTGGCGAACAAGTCTTTACAGCAGAAGATATTGCTGAGCTTCAAGATGACTTGGAATTAGAAGAGATCCAAGATATATTGTTGGCTTATGATAGTGAGTATCCTTCTCTCAACTTGGTTGAAGGCATAGGAGATGAAACTGAATTTTTCATAAACAGATTGGAAGGCCTTTCATTAGGTATGGGATGGTTCCCGGGTTATGCCATTAATGTAGAAACAGGAGAAAGGTTGAATATGGCCTTTGGCGAGAACTCATATTTGGGTGCCGACAATGGAAGGGACATGCTTTGGAATCCATCATCGCGGTTATTCTCACCACTAGGTCAACAGTTTTTCCTCGGTGGAGAGCACTACTATTATGTGTTTGATAATAACGCCCTTTATCAAGAGGATGAAGATGACTTTCCTATGTATGACGGAGGAACTCGCGCGTTCAACGCTTTTACGACGGGAGCAGCATCTGATCAACGAACAACCTATGCAGGTTTGGAGTGGATCGGTTTTCCACAATTGGTTGATGGCTTTGAATACTTAAGTCCGGAGCAAGGGCTGGTACCTGGAGAAGCAGTTATTTCTGTTAGTGTGGCGAGACCTTACGAGCCTTATGCAACTGCTGCGGACGAACTTGGGGTCGGTATGTATCCCGAGGGCTCACTGCCCTACGTGCCTACAGATGAGTCTCTTGAGCTCAGTGATAATCAGTGGTATCCAATGTATGAGTTCAGCACGAAAGGTTCTGAAGTGGTAGTGAATCAGCAGGAAGTAGCTGAAGAAGCCTTGAATCTTATCGATATTGTTCCTAACCCCTACTACGCCTACAGCTCTTACGAGCAAAGCAGAGTGGATAACAGGGTGAAGTTTATCAACTTACCACCGGAATGTAAGATTCAAGTGTTTACCATTAATGGTACTTTGATCAGAATATTGGAGAAAGATAATCCCAATACATTCTTGGAATGGGACCTCAGGAACGAAGCCTTTATACCAATTGCAGGAGGCATGTACTTGATTCACGTTTCAGTTCCCGGTGTTGGTGAACGAGTGCTCAAGTTTTTCATGGCCACCAGACCTGCTGACTTAAGAAACCTCTAAGAATCTATTTGCTACAATTAAACGATTATGATGAATCGATATAAAAACGCAATCCTTGCTTTAACAGTTCTCTCAGGAGTCATGTTTGCATCATCTGTCTTTGCAGGAAATCCGGATAGAGCGGGTTCTGCAGGAGGGTTGCAGCTACTAATTAATCCTTGGGCGCGCAGTGGAGCCTTCGCAGGAGCCAACATGGCTGATGCGACACCGGTAGAGTCTATGTTTACGAACGTGGCCGGTTTGGCTTTTGTCAAGTCTACAGAGGTTGCATTTACGCATACTAACTATCTGTCGGGTGCAGACGTCGGAATAAACTCTGTTGGTATTGCGCAGAGAGTTGGTGAAACAGGTGTGCTGGGGATTTCCATCACTGCCATGGATTTTGGTGATATCAGACGAACGACTACGGCAACTCCTGATGGAGATGGTACCTTTTTCAATGTGAATATGGTGAATCTGGGATTTTCTTACGCCAAGGCTTTCTCCAATAGCATCTATGGAGGGATTACACTTAAGATCCTTTCAGAAAGTGTTGCAGACCTTAGTGCCTCGGGTGTCGCTTTAGATGCGGGTATTAAGTATGTTACAGGAGAGAGAGATCAAATTAAATTTGGAATCACCTTGAAAAATGTAGGGCCTGCTCTGGCGTTTGAAGGAGATGGGTTGAGTTTTGAAACTGAAGCTCCCGATGATTTGTATGCCTTTACGGCTGAATTGAGAAGTGCTGAATATGAACTTCCTTCTCTTGTTTCAATCGGTTTTAGTTATGATTTCTTGTTACCCGAGAATCACTTTTTGACCGCTCACGGTACTTTTATCGCCAATTCTTTCAACAACGACAATTATCTTTTCGGTTTGGAGTACAGTTTCTTGCATAAATTTTACCTCCGAGGTGGCTACCACTACGAAGAGAATATTTGGGATGACGCAGAACGTCGGTATGTGTATACCGGTCTTTCTGCAGGTGCAGGCGTCGAGTTTGAATTCGGTGACAATGGATCACGCATTAGCGTAGATTACGCGTATAGAGCCACTATGCCATTTGATGGCTCACATTCTATTGGCGCAAGAATCCACTTGGGTCGCTCTGAGTAGATTACAGATAAACTTTATATCTTTGCATTAACGAGAAAGCCCTGTCAGGGGTTTTCTCTTTTTTGATATATACCACATTGACATGTCACAATTAAACTATTATACCAAAGAAGGCTTAAAGAAACTCAAGGATGAGCTTGAACATCTGAAAAGAGTTGAAAGACCTTCCATTTCAAGACAAATCGGCGAAGCACGCGATAAAGGAGACCTTTCAGAAAATGCTGAATACGATGCGGCAAAGGAAGCACAAGGGCACCTCGAGGCAAAAATCGCCAAACTCGAAGATGTAGTTGCCAATGCAAGAATCGTCGACGAGTCACAAATCGACAATTCCAAGGCCTTTATTTTGAGTACCGTTAAGATAAGAAACGTAGCCAATAAAGCCGAAATGTCCTACACCCTGGTGGCTGAGAATGAAGCGGATCTGAAGCTTAAAAAGATTTCAATAGAGTCTCCTATCGGAAAAGGTTTGCTGGGCAAAGCCGTAGGTGACGTTGCCGAAATTCAGATTCCTTCCGGGCTGGCCAAGTTCGAAATCTTGGAAATTACGCGCTAATGGCTACCATCTTTACAAAGATTATCAGCGGCGAGATTCCTTCTCACAAAGTTCATGAGAACGATAAGTTTCTCGCTTTCTTGGATATCAATCCACTTAAAGCAGGCCATACACTGGTAGTTCCTAAAGAGGAGATCGATTACATTTTTGATCTTCCTAACGACTTGTTGAGTGAGATTCTCGTTTTTTCTAAAGAAGTCGCACGGAAAATTGAGTCAGTCGTAGAATGCGAAAGAATCGGGATATCCGTGATTGGACTTGAAGTTCCACATGCACACGTTCATCTCATTCCGATGAATTCGGTCTCGGATATGAATTTTTCCAAACCAAAAATCGATCTGGATTCTGAATTCATGAGCGATTTAGCGGAAAAAATTCGGCAAGCATAGTTTACCCTCTTTTTCTTCCCGGATTAGCAGATAGATAAGCCTTCCATGAAGAGAAGGACTCCTTTTCTTTACTTCCTCCTTGAAAACCGTGGCAAACTGCTGCTGCCAAAGCGTCTGAAGCATCCAAGCTGTCAGGAGTCTCTTTGAGCTGAAGAACGGTTTGAAGCATTTTCGCAACCTGTTCCTTTGAGGCGTTTCCGTTTCCGGTTACGGACTGCTTTATTTTTCGCGGTGCGTATTCGCAATAAGGCATGTCGCGACTCAACGCCGCGGCTATAGCCACCCCTTGGGCCCGGCCTAGCTTCAGCATGGACTGAACATTCTTCCCGAAAAATGGCGCCTCGATAGACAGTTCATCGGGATGGAATTCGTCAATCAATGACACCACCCGGTCAAAGATCTTTCTCATCCGAACGGCGTGGTCGGGATATTTGCCCAGTTTAATCACGCCGTAGCCCAACATCTCAAAGCGTTTTCCATCCACCTTGATGATCCCATACCCCATAATATTTGTCCCCGGATCCATGCCCAAGATGATGCGCTCCTTCTTCAAAACATTACCTTTAATGGCTAAATGTATAAAAGAGTTTCCATAGCCCTAAAGAACCCCAAGGTTTCCATTTCTCTTCGTTTGGCAACACTTACTCTATTGGGCTCTCTGGCGTGGTACAAATTACAAGAACTCGACTTGACCACGGCGTGGCTGGATGTTGGTCTCTTATTGCCTCTTTTAATTGTGGCAATGCTTTCGATTGCCAACCTGTCAAGTGAAACGTCAAAATATCGACTTCTATTGGGTCAGACTCACATTGATTTCTCCACGGCTTTCCGCTCTGTGATCGCGGGCATGAGCGTAGGCATCTGGACACCGAATCGAGTAGGCGAGTTCGTCGGTAGAATGAGATATGCACCGCAAGGCGAAAAGAAGAAATCAGCCGGAGCCACCGTTGTCGGGTCCCTTCTTCAAGGAACGGTTACCATTCTCTTTGGTTGTATCGGCTTGGCATTTTTTGATTTCGGTATTGATATTCCGCTGGATATAAATTTAATAGTCCCTGTGGGCTTGTCCTTTGGTATCGCAATGCTTGTTGTTTTTCGAGGTGGACCTATTGCTGACTTTCGGCGAAAGCACTTTGAAATACGGAGATCGAATGTCGTGGTCGCAGCCGTTTGGGCAGCAGTGCGCTATGCAGTCTTCTGTACTCAATTCGTCATCTTGCTTTTCGCTTTTGGGTTCAACGGCACCCTTATCGAGGCCTATTCGGGTGTTTTCTTGCTATACGCCATCCAATCCTATATCCCGGGCTCTTTTTTATCCGAGCTCGGAGTGAGAGAGGTGTTGTCGGTTCTGTTTTTCGCCTCTTATTTCAACAATCCAATAGGAGCCCCTTTGGCTGCCTTTTGTTTATGGACGCTCAATATTGGTCTTCCCATTTTAAGCTGGTCATTGTATTCAGGAGTAAAAAAGTTGGACGCATAGCATGTATATTTTGGTCTTAGTGCTAAGCCTCTACTTCTTTTTTTTGCTATATGCCTTGGCTCCTGCTGCAGATCATGAGGTTGGTGGAGTGCCAAAAGAAATCGATGGCCTCTCAATAGTTGTACCTTTTCGTAATGAAGCCAAAAATTTACCCGAGCTTATCTCATCTCTGGAAGATGTCAATTTTGCTTTTCCCGTCGAGTTTATTTTTATCAACGATCAGTCTCAAGACAATTCCGTGTCGATCGTTGACAGTTTCAATCAATCCCGAATTATTTCAACCAATAGGGAAGGAAAGAAATTCGCTATCCTCAAGGGGTTGGATGTGGCCAATTATCAGTGGGCGCTCACGCTCGATGCAGACGTAAAGATCACACAGGATTTTGTTTTTGCTCTACAAGCGTTGGATGTCAGCCATGCCAAGATGTTTTTATTTGCGCTAAGTCCTCAGCATCGGCCCGGACCTGTGTCGGCATTTTTCGATTTAGAATTTATAGCTCTTCAATCCATTGGTATTGGGATGGCCCAAAAAGAAAACCCAATTCTCTCGAATGGTGCCTGTCTTCTCTTTGAGAAAAAGGCTTTTGCGGAAGCGAACAGAGAAAGAACCGATTACCACATTCCTACGGGCGACGATATTTTTGGGATGTTTGCCATTGCGGATTTATATGGCTCGCACGCCATTGAGGTAGCTGCAGCATATCCACTCGTATCCGTCTCTTTTCCCGAAAAAATGACGACCTTATTCCAACAAAGGTCCAGATGGATTTCTAAAACACTTGATGTACCCGACGGCAAATATCGAGTCCTTGCATTTATGATGGGGCTTATACATTTGATGCCTCTTGCTGTATTTCTCGCTCTTTTTTTTGGTCTCAACCGGGTCGATGCCGTCTCGCTTTTATTCATAAAATGGTCGGGAGAATGGATATTCTTTTGGGTGGCAACCAGGAACTTTCAACGCAGAGACTTACTTTTATTTCTCCCATTGTCTCAACTACTGTATCCTATCTATACATTTGCGCTAATCGTTTCGGGAGTTCGTAAAAAAATCCTTTTCAGGAAATCAGAGCTTAATGCAGCAGGATAAATCAGAGTCACCTTTCAGGAAAAGCTGGAAACAATTCAAGCGAAATAAGACCGCGGTTTTCGGACTACTGGTCATTCTGGCGGCAGTTCTGATTTCGATTTTCGGTGCCCTGATTCGCCCCGACTCCTCTCCCGATGCCAATAGCCAAAACCTCAGCTTGGCGAAAAAAGGAATCGGATTCACCGTCGATGTGATTGAGGTAAGAAAGAACAAGGTCGCCCCTGAGACCTCAGTATTTTCTTCACTCTTCTTTGGCGGCTTTGAGTCACCTGATCAAAACGTCCCTATCCATCGTGCTGAAATCAGTCGTGATTCGCTGGTAGGATTTACTTACGGCGGAGCTGACGATATAAGCGGTGAACCATTTGAATACCACCTGGCCGATGTGGTTTTTCCGCTGAAAGGGTCAGTTTCAAAAAGTGGAGGGTACTACGAATTTCAAACCGTGGAAGGAGAATCGGTGAGAATTGACAGGGAAGAACTTTTGGAGCAAGTGGAAGACCGGATCGGAACAAAGACTTTCTATTTCGGGACGGATAAATTCGGTCGGGACTTGCTGAGTCGATTGATGGCAGGGACGATTATTTCCCTTTCCGTTGGTCTCATTTCCGTGTTGATTTCTCTTTTGCTTGGCGTTACTCTAGGTGCCATAGCGGGTTATTTCGGAGGAAGGATAGACGATTTGATCATGTGGTTGATCAACGTGGTATGGTCAATTCCAACATTATTGCTTGTAATCGCCATCACCTTCGCTTTGGGCAAAGGTTTTGTTCAAGTCTTCATAGCCGTGGGGCTTACCATGTGGGTCGAAGTAGCAAGAGTGGTCCGAGGACAAGTGCTTTCGGTCAAGAACCTTGAATTTGTCGAGGCGGCCATGGTGCTGGGGTATTCCAACCCTCGAATCATTTTCAATCACATTGTTCCAAATGTTATGGGACCCGTCATTGTGATCTCAGCGGCCAATTTCGCGTCTGCCATTCTACTGGAGGCAGGATTGAGTTTTTTAGGCATCGGAGCGCAAATCCCGATGGCCTCATGGGGTCGAATGATCAAAGATCACTACCCCTACATCACTACAGACTTGGCTTATCTGGCCATTCTCCCGGGGCTGTGCATCGTGGTATTGGTTTTGGCTTTTATGCTCGTGGGCAATGGCCTTCGCGAAAGCTTCGATAAGCGATCTGCCTAGAAAATGAGCAATCCCGCAATGTAAATTAGCGCTGCTATCAGCATAAAGTAGACGGTGAAAGGCAAAATCTCTTTAGCCTTCAACCCTGTGATCGAGAGGAGAGGCAGCGCCCAAAATGGTTGGAGCATATTGGTGATCTGATCGCCGTATGCCATGGACATAATACTTTTGCCAAGGTTTAGTCCCATTTGTTGGGAAGCCTCGACGATAATCGGACCTTGTACCATCCACTGACCGCCGCCACTCGGCACGAGAATATTCACAAACCCCGCCGAGAGAAAGGAGAAAATGGGATAGGTGGTTTGATTTGAAATCGAAACGAAAAAGGCCGAGATCTCGCCAACGATTCCCGCTCCTTTCATCATGCCGAGAATTCCGAAGTACAGCGGAAATTGAATCAAAATCCCTGAAGCTCCGCCAATGGCATCTTCCACCGCTTCAGCAAATCGACTGAGGTTGCCGTGTGCAATCAGCCCCAGCCCCAAGAAGGTGGTGTTGATGAAATTCGGATTGACAAAGTTGCCGTCACCCGATTGAATGGAATTGGTGGCTATTGCCGTTGCCGTGATGAGAGCGGAAAGTCCGAGAATCATTGACATGGCAGGGTGAAAATCGAGCTTTTCAGCAAATCCTTGAGCTGCTGAGTTGCGCTCTTTCTTTTTAAAATGGTGCAGAATATAATGCGTCGATATGCTGTTTTTCCCTATCGCATAAGCGCTAAATGGCAAGACTAAAATCAGCGCCAGTGATACTGCGAGGTTCATCGGTGAGAAAACAGTTTCGCTAAAGCCCACGGCCGAGGGTAGGATACTGAGATCTATCGATTGACTTCCTTCCAAAAGAGAAGCCAAATGTCCTTCTTCAGCTACCTTGATAGTTGAGCTTCCCGAAATTCCGCCGTGCCAAACCAACAGACCCGTATAGCCGCACGCACCAATCAACGGGTAGTTGATCTTATGGCCTTTTTGCACAGCATATTCTCCAACTTTTCTGGCAAAAATTGCCCCGAAAATCAGAGCGAGCCCCCAATTGATCAAGCCCAAAATAACACAAGCCGCCGTAACGATGGCGGCAGCTCTTGCCGTGGTGTCACAATACTTTGTAGCGCGCTTGATAAAGTCATCCACGGGCGGAGCCAATGCCAGCACATGGCCCAAAATCAATATGAGCATCATCTGGTAAGCAAATACCAGAAGGGGCGCATTCCAAATGCCTTCGTACCAATACCCCACCACTTCAACTCCATGAGTTAAGAAGCCGGTACCTGAAGGTTTAAAAAATAAGACAGCTGCCCCAAAGACAGCGAACGTTAGAACTACCGCCAGGGTAAAAGGCGAAGGCAGCAAATTGTGAAACGCACGCTCAAAACGACTGGCAAAAGACATAAATCCAACTTGAACGTTTGTTTTATCGCGCTAATAAAGGACGCGAATTTTATTACGCACCCGTTTTTTACATCAGGTGAATGACGAGGTTATCATTTTATCGTTGAGGCTGGCTAATGTAGTTTGGTAACAAGGCGTGCGAAGTTTTTATAAAAAGGAGTTGCCTTGGGGCAATGACTGTTTATAAAACGAGTGCAACGAAGTTAACAAGCTGCAAGAGCCGCCTCCAATTAGAAGGGAAGGTCGTCGGTACCGTCATCCAAATTAGCAGGTTCGCTTTGTGGAAGTGGCGGTAGGTCAGATCCAATTTTTT
>DATFKV010000497.1:0-2134 GCA_035268465.1 Cryomorphaceae bacterium
TGCTGGAGGCGCTCGCATAAAACCTATCAATTATGGCAGTAGAAGCAAACAAAGAAAAGCTAAAAGCATTGCAAATGACCATCGACCGTATGGAGAAATCATACGGGAAGGGTGCGGTGATGAAACTCGGCGACAGTGCAATTGAAAAAATAGACGTGATTCCTTCGGGTTCGCTCGGGATTGACCTCGCTCTGGGAGTGGGAGGGTATCCCCGCGGAAGGGTAGTGGAAATTTACGGCCCTGAATCTTCGGGTAAGACTACCTTGGCCATCCACGCCATTGCCGAAGTGCAAAAACAAGGAGGGATCGCTGCGATCGTTGATGCGGAGCACGCATTTGATCGATACTACGCTGAGAATTTGGGCGTAGACACTGAAAATCTGTTTATCTCTCAACCGGACAATGGTGAGCAAGCGCTGGAGATTGCAGAAAACCTGATCCGCTCGGGAGCAATTGATCTCTTGGTGGTGGATTCGGTAGCCGCATTGACTCCCAGAGCGGAGATAGAAGGTGAGATGGGTGATTCGCAAGTGGGTCTTCAGGCTCGATTGATGTCAAAAGCGCTGAGAAAACTAACGGGTGCTATTTCGAAAACGGGATGTTGCTGCATATTCATCAACCAACTTCGTGAGAAGATCGGAGTGATGTTTGGTAACCCGGAGACGACTACGGGTGGTAACGCATTGAAGTTTTACTCATCGGTGAGAATTGACATCCGCCGTTCGACGCAAATTAAGGATGGCGACGTAGTTTCGGGTAACCGCACACGTGTGAAAATTGTGAAGAACAAGGTGGCGCCGCCTTTCGCGAAAGCGGAATTTGACATTATGTACGGAAAAGGAATCTCCAAAAGCGGAGAGATCTTAGATCTGGCGGTAGAGCTCAATCTAGTCAAGAAAAGCGGTTCGTGGTTTAGCTACGGCGATACCAAGCTCGGCCAGGGAAGAGATGCGGTGAAATCACTAATCGAGGACAACCCTGAGCTAATGGATGAACTCGAGGAGAAAATTAAAGCTGAGATAGCAAAGAATTAACTTGAAAGATCTCTGATTGAAAGCCGAAGATGAGTTCATCTTCGGCTTTCCTTTTTTTATGACTTTCAAATCCTTTGAAAATGCGAAATTTGTGGCCATGAAAATCACCTCTATTCTTTTTGCAATTTGCTTTTCCCTGCTCGTTTTTAATTCCTGTGAAGAACCGACACCGGAAGCCACCCCAAATGCGGTGGAGAAAAAGGAAGCGCCGCAAGATTATATTGAGCAATTGAGCGATCAGATTATCGAAAGCCCCAACAATGGGAATCTCTATGTCAAAAGAGCGATGGCTTATACTGAGCGCAATTTGATGGAGCTGGCTGTAAAGGATGCTGAACGTGCTTTGAGCATTGACAGCACGGCAGCCTATTTTCACCAAGTTTTGGGTGAAGTCAATTTCTTAAAAGGAGATTTAAGACCTGCCCGACTTAGTTTGGAAAAGGCCACCGAATTGGATCCTACCAATATAGAAGCACTTTTGAAATTGGCAGAGGTCTACTTTCTCCTACGCCGCTACGATGAAGCCTTAAGTACTGTAAACGATGCTCTTCGGCAAAACGAGCAACTTGCTCAGGGATACTTTATCAAAGGCTACGTTTACAAGGAAACGGGAGATACGACCTTTGCGTTATCATCTTTTCAGACGGCCATTGAGGTGGATCCCGATCTCTACGAAGCCTATATGGAATTGGGAAGCTTGTATGCTTTTCAGGGGGACCCGATAGCTCTGGAGTACTTTAATTCGGCTCTGGACATCAGACCAAAGAGTGCCGAAGCTTTTTACCACAAAGGTATGTTTCTGCAAGCGGGAAGCAGAATTGATCAAGCCCGAAATACATATATGGAGATGCTCCAAGCCGACCCCAACAATGTATTGGCTTATTACAATCTGGGCTATTTGTACCTGACGGAATACTTGGCCTTTGACACGGCCGTTGCTTACTTTGACTCGGCCGTTGTGGCCAGGCCTGAATATGTGGAAGCGATTTACAACCGTGGTTTGGCCTACGAGGAAATGGAACTATACGGTGAGGCGGAGACTTCCTACCGCGAAGCACTTTCTATTGATCCTCAGTACGATTTGGCGGCCAGAGGACTGA
>DATFKV010000498.1:0-10056 GCA_035268465.1 Cryomorphaceae bacterium
TTTCTCGAATAAGGCCGCCGCGCGTCGTCCCAAATAAAACCATCAAAGAGTTTCTCCTCCTCAGGTAGCTGCTCGATGGGATAAAATGTGCCATCGGGTTTGGTTAAGAATAAAATTTGATCAATTTCCCGATCAATCATAAAAATCTCAATGGTGGAACAAATGGCCTTGTTTACCCCAATATACTTCACCGCTTGAAGCGGTGCCGCGGTGGTATCTGCCATTGAGCTGTCATTCTTCTGTTCTTCAGCCGCGTAATACAGCGATTCTCCATTTCCTTTTATGACAATCCGACGCAGGTCGTTCTCTTCAAAATATCCCGTCAGGCGCTTCCCTTTTATTTGGTTGTATTTGGTCGAGTCGACCTTATTCGTCATAAAGGCATGATCGAAGACAAATAGATTCTCAACTTTTCCGTCGTAGGTGCGAATCAAAATGGTGTCGCCGGTTATTTGCAAACTATCAGCCCAAAGTACCGGATCAGTAAACATGTATATGAGGCTATCTTCACTGGCATAGATGAGTGAGTCTGCGGCTCCCTGCATGTCTTTTCGGAAAAATTTTACCGAAGGATAAGCATATACCCGATTTCCGATGAGGCTGTCTTCTACTGCCATCAGGGTATCGCCGTGAAGAAACAGGGTGTCGGTCAAATCGTATTGCAACATTTCTGCATGCCCCGTCACGAAATTTTTTCCCGTCGCATCATTGTATTCGCCGTAATCACCGTTGATGACAAATTGCTCAGCCGTATCCACCACGCTCACGTTGATATAGGCCTTGCCCAATTCTTCATTTCTGGAGTACCAGAGGCTATCGCCCTTCAGTAACTGATTTCCATTGTCGATATAGGCGTTCTTATTAAACTGAGAAATATCATTGAAAGTGTCATACCATCCGTTTTCACAGTAAATCGTATTCTCATCACTGTAAATAAAGGTGGGGCCATAGAAATAGGCAATTTCCGAATTGCTCCCATATCTCAAGGTATCCGTCTCTACGCGGTATTGAGGGTTATTGAGCACTACGCTGTCGCGAAAGAAGAAAAACTCGCTGTTCGAATCATAGATACCCTCGCAGGAGACGAGTCGATTGTCATTTTTTTGGCTCACGATGTTTCCTCGATCGTAAAAAATGGCCTGCCCTGTTTTTCGATCGTAGTCCAGCGTATGGGTGGTCAGCGTCATCTCACCGTCTTTCAAGACCACATTGTCTCTGACCTTGACGAGTTGGGTGTTCCCATTGTAATTCAGCTTATCGCTGGTCATGGTCAGAGTATCACCTTGATTGATGCGCACATGCCCGAAAGCGTCGAGGCTATTGGAAGCATTGTAGAGGTAGGCCGAATCGCAATACATCAGCGCACCTTTGTGCTTGAAGACTACATCGCCCAACAGGCGCTGTGCATCTACACCAATGCTTTTGTCAAAGCGCAATTTATCCGCGCGAACCAATTCAATTTTGTTCTTGTCTTGAGCAAGCGAATAAAGAGGTAGAAGAAATAAGAGCACCGAGATGCCAAACCAAATTTTGCCGAAATTCATCGGAACTCCGCAGGCAATTCCCGTGCCGCTATTAAGCGGGAACGCCGGTGCGAACAATGGTTTGATTTCTATCGGGACCTACCGAAACAACTGTGATCGGAGTGTCTAACGCCTTTTCAAGATAAGTAATGTAGTCACTCAATTCACGAGGGAAGTCATCCTCACTATGAAGTTGCGTGAGATCTGTTTTCCAACCGGCCAATGATTCATAAACGGGTTCAATTTCTTCACCATTTACATCATAAGGAAGGTAGTCGATCTTTTCGCCGCGGTAGATATAATGCGTGCAGACTTTTATTTCCTCAAAAATCGAAAGCACATCGGCCTTGGTCATGTTCAACATGGTGACTCCGTTGATCATGATCGCATACTTCAATGCGGGAAGGTCAATCCAACCGCATCGGCGAGGTCTGCCGGTAGTAGCACCAAACTCGTGGCCTTCTTTTCTGAGTCTTTCTCCCGTTTCATCAAATAGTTCGGTGGGGAATGGCCCACTACCCACGCGGGTGCAGTAGGCTTTGAAAATTCCGATGACATCGCCGATTCTGTTGGGTGCAACTCCCAACCCGGTGCAGGCACCCGCCGCGATGGTATTGGATGAGGTTACAAATGGATAACTTCCGAAGTCGATATCCAGCAGGCTGCCTTGTGCTCCTTCGGCAAGAATCTTCTTGCCCGCCGAGAGGTCTTTATTGAGTTGATGCTCACTGTCAATCAGGGTCAGTTCCTTGATTTTGGCAATGCCCTCAAACCAGGCCTCTTCCTTTTCGGTAATGTCGTATTCAAAATCGTACGGCTCCAAGAGTCGCTGATGCTTCGCTTTCAGTGCTTCATAACGGCTCCGAAAATCTTCTAATTCGATGTCACCGATGCGCAATCCGTTGCGTCCGGTTTTGTCCATGTAAGTGGGCCCGATTCCTTTCAGGGTCGAACCGATTTTCTTCTTCCCTTTATCCGCTTCACTGGCACCATCGAGTACGCAATGGGTAGGCAAGATCAAGTGAGCTTTTCGTGAAACCACCAGGTTTTTACTCACGTCGACTCCCATTTTTTCAAGGGCATCTATTTCTCTTTTGAAAATGATCGGGTCAATCACTACACCGTTTCCAACTAAATTTAGTTTGTCAGAATGAAAAATTCCCGATGGAATGGTGTGCAATACGTGCTTGATATTATTGAATTCCAGCGTGTGGCCCGCATTGGGTCCTCCTTGAAAACGCGCAATCACATCGTATTGCGGTGTCAACACATCCACAATTTTCCCCTTTCCCTCATCGCCCCATTGGAGCCCTAGAAGTACGTCAACTTTTGATTTCATGCACGCTTATTGAGATAGTTCTTTCAGGTGTTTCACCGCTTCTTCACGCGAATCTTTCAGCGTGAAGACCGTATCTAATTTGGTGACGGAGAACAACGATTTAATTCTGGCGGTCGCCCCGGCCACTACAGCTTCGCCGCCGCTATTGCGACACTTGTTCATCAGGTTCAAGATGATATTCAGCCCGGTGCTATTCATGTATTCCAACTCGCTCAAATCGATGATGAAATGATTGTGGCCCGAAGCCATTTGCTCCTCTACATCGGCGCCTATGTCAATCGCTTCAGCCTTGTCGACTAGCTTGCCTTGCATTTCCAAAATAACAAAATCTTCCTTTTCGGTGATGGAATAGTTAAATGCCATTGGTATTTTTATTCGGATTGGTTTGAGTCGCTTTTACCGCTTTCGTTTCTCTCGGCGTAAAAGTACAAACTATGGTGCATAATTTTAACGTTGAAAATCTCTTCAACGGTGGCTTTAATTGCTTCAATTCGCGGGTCACAAAATTCCAGTACTTCACCGGTCTCGGTCACGATAACGTGGTCGTGCTGTTTGTACTCGTGCGATTTTTCAAACTGCGCCGGATTTTTGCCAAACTGGTGCTTCCTTACCAAGCTACACGCCATAAGCAAATCGATGGTATTGTAAAGAGTGGCGCGACTTACACGGTAGTTTTTGTTCTTCATTTGGATGTAGAGTGACTCTACATCAAAATGCCCCTCGTATTCGTAAATTTCGTTGAGTATGGCGAACCTTTCAGGTGTTTTTCGGTGGCCGTTCTTCTCGAGATACGCCGAAAAAATTTGCTTTACTTTTTCCTTCAGTTCTAGTGTCGCCACGTGTTGACTTTAATCTTCAAAGGTAGTCGATTTTAGAAAACGGCTAAGTGTTTTTGGAACTTGATTCTTCACCAAGTTTTACACGTTCTACCGTAAGTACTCCTTCTACGCTTTGAAGTCTCTTAATTAAATTGTTCAAGTGATCGGTATCGTAAACCAGCACGGTTACTCTTCCGTCAAAAACGCCATCATCACTTTCGAAGCTGATCGCTTTCATGTTTACATTGAGATCGGTAGAGATGGCATGGGTGATTTTTTCCACCAACCCCAAATCATCGATCCCTTTAAAGCGAATTTTGGCAGCAAACTCGCTTTCTTTTTGACTCTGCCATTTGGCCTTGATGATGCGGTAGGCAAAATTAGACCTCATTTGTACTGCATTCGGACAGCGTACGCGGTGAATTTTTATACCGTCATTTATCGTTACGAAACCAAATACATCATCGCCCGGTATGGGATTACAGCATTGCGATAGCTTGTAAGGTACATCTACTTCGTCATCGGCGATGATGAGGGTATCCTTAGGAATCGATTGGTTTCCCGATTTCTTCAGATCCTCGTTCTCTTGGTGTGTTTCGGCGCGTTCAAAGTTGAGCTGTTTTTGCTCAACCGTGTATCCTTTCAATTTCTTTAAGCTTACTTTGCCTTTTGCTATATCTTCATAAAGGGAAGTAGCAGAATGGTAACCATAGAATTTTTCAAGTTCAGAGACATTTCTACTGGTGAATTCTACACCCAAGCTTTTGAACTTCCGCTGAACCACTTCCCTTCCTAAGCTCGCCACTTTTTTCTGCTCCTCTTTCAGGGCTTGCTTGATTTTGGATTTGGCCTTGGCTGTCACCACGTAATTCAGCCAGTCCTCTTTTGCCTTTTGCTTTTTTGAAGTGAGAATTTCAATTTGGTCGCCGCTTTTGAGTTTATGACTCAAGGGCACCAAACGTTGGTCTACCTTGGCGCCGATGCATGCCTCCCCGACTTGGGAGTGAATTTCGAAGGCGAAGTCCAAGGCCGTAGCTCCCGCAGGAAGTGTCTTTAAATCTCCATTGGGAGTAAAAACGAAAATTTCGTCGCTAAACAGGTTGAGCTTGAAGTCGTCGATAAAATCCAGAGCCTCACCGTTATTGGTCTCCAGCATATCACGAATGCGGTTGAGCCAAGTATCCAAGCTCGACTCCTGTGCCTGCTGATCTTTGTATTTCCAATGGGCCGCATAACCCATTTCGGCAATTTCGTCCATCCGCTCGGTGCGGATTTGAACCTCCACCCATTTTCCCGTTGGACTCATGACCGTGGTGTGGAGAGACTCATATCCGTTTCCTTTCGGGGTAGAAATCCAGTCTCTCAGTCGGTCGGGGTTTGGCTGGTAAAAGTCGGTTACGATACTGTATACCTTCCAACAAAGAGCCTTTTCGTTCTTCAGGTCTGTTTTGAGAATAATGCGAATGGCAAAGACATCGTAGATTTCTTCAAAAGGAATGTTCTTCTTGTGAATCTTATTCCAAATGCTGTGGATAGACTTCGGACGTCCTTTGATCTCGTAGCCGAATCCCTCTGCATCAAGTGCTCTCTTAATCGGAAGGGTAAATCGATTGATAAATCTGGTTCGAACCGCCTGCCCTTTCTTCAGGCTGGTTTCAATTTCATCATACTCCTCGGGCTCAGTGTATTTCAGTGCGAGGTCTTCCAACTCAGTTTTGATCGCATACAAACCCAGACGGTGTGCCAAAGGTGCAAACATGTATTGCGTCTCGCTGGCGATCTTCAGTTGTTTATCATGCCTCATCGATTCCAGAGTGCGCATGTTGTGCAACCGGTCTGCCAACTTGATCAAAATCACCCGCACATCATCCGAGAGGGTGAGCAGCATTTTCTTGAAATTCTCTGCCTGAATACTGGCCGTGTGATCAAAGACATCGGAGATTTTGGTCAAACCGTCAATGATATCGCGAACCTTGGGTCCGAAAAGATGATCGATGTCCTCCAAGGTAATCTCCGTGTCTTCCACGGTGTCGTGAAGAATGGCAGCTACGATGCTGGTCGTTCCCAAACCTATCTCTTCGGCGCATATTCTGGCTACCGCCAATGGATGAAGAATGTAGGGCTCTCCCGATTTTCGGCGCATGTCTTTGTGCGCTTCCATTGCCAAATCAAAAGCTTTCCGAATGATTTTTCGGTCTTCTTTATCCTTCGAAAATTTGGCCACGCGAAGAAGTCCTCTGTATGCAGAGAGGATGAGCTTCTTGTCGACTTCAGGATCGTGTTTCTTCACTTTCGGGTATTGATTAACCGCTTATTGTTTAGCGGGTAAGACCTTGGTTCTAACCTCGCCAAAACCAATTTTCACACCGTTTTTTTCGCATGCTCCTCGCATGATCACGGAATCTCCGTCGTTAATGAATTTTCTTTCGCTGCCATCGGGCATCTGCACCGGCTTCGATCCACGCCAGGTTATTTCCAACATTGACCCATAGCTTGACGGATCGCTGCCCGAAATGGTTCCAGAAGCCATCATATCGCCGCACCTCACGTTGCATCCGTTTGTGGTATGGTGAGCCAATTGCTGGTTCATGTTCCAATACATGTTCTTGTAGTTGGAGTGGCAAACGGTTTTCTCCTCGCCCTTTTCGGTTTCAATGGCTACCTCAAGGTTGATGTCAATATTCTTGTTACCGCTGTATTCCAAATAGGGAAGGACTTTCGGGTCTTGCACGGGGCCTTCTGTTCGGAAAGGTTCCAATGCATCGAGCGTCACAATCCAAGGCGAAACAGAAGACGCAAAGTTCTTGGCCAAAAAGGGGCCGAGAGGAACGTATTCCCACTTTTGGATGTCCCGGGCCGACCAGTCGTTGAAGAGCAGCATACCAAAGATGTATTCTTCCGCCTCGGAAGTGGAAATAGAATCCCCCATGGGCTTTCCGTCAAAAGTCACAAAGGCCATTTCCAGCTCAAAGTCCAATAATTTTGTTGGACCGTAAACCGGAGGCTCGTTGTCATTTGGTTTGGTTTGACCCTTCGGTCGATGAATATCTTTTCCCGAGATCACAATCGATGAACTTCTTCCGTGGTAGGCAACGGGTATGTGCTTCCAGTTGGGAAGAAGGGCATTATCGGGATCGCGAAACATGGTCCCCACATTAGTGGCATGCTCAATGCTCGAATAGAAATCCGTGTAGTCTCCTACCTGTACGGGGAGGTGCATCTCCACTTCCGACTGCAGATGAAGTGCCGATTCGATTTCGGATTTCCGTTGGGCAAAAGGTCCGTCGGCGTCCAAAAGTTCGGCTAATCGGTTTCTCAATGCCCGTGTGGTTTGCTTGCCTTTCTTCATCAGTGTATTGAGATACGGCCCTGCAAAATCATTTGCATCGAACGGCAGGTCTGAGAAAAAACCTTGGCCGGCCAAGTCTGAAAGATCGGCTATGTGAGCTCCGATAGCTACACAGGGTTTCGGATTTCCCGACTTTAAAGAAAAGATTCCAAACGGTAAGTTTTGTATTGGAAAATCACTGTTATGAGGGATTTCGACCCAAGACTTTCTCTTTGGGTCGTTGGCTGAAATTTCCATAAAAGAATTTTAGTTTGATGTTAGTTCACTGTGAGCGAAGAGCGGGAAGCTGCTCATCATTTCATTGACTTCTCCCTTCACTTTTTCTATGCTCGATTCATCTTCGCTGTTGGTAATTACCCGATCGATGAAATCTACCACCGCATCCATATGTTCTTCGGTCAGTCCCCGAGTAGTGATGGCAGGCGTTCCTATCCTCATTCCGCTTGTGACAAAGGGCGACTTATCGTCAAATGGAACCATGTTTTTGTTCACCGTAATGTCGGCTTTGATGAGCGCATTTTCCGCGTCTTTTCCGGTGATGTCTTTCGAGCGCAAGTCGATCAACATACTGTGGTTGTCCGTCCCGCCGCTGATCACGTCATATCCTCTTTTCATGAAAGAGGCCGCCATGGCTTGGGCATTTTTAACGACTTGTTTGCAATAGACTTTGTACTCATCGGTGAGGGCTTCGCCAAAAGCTACGGCTTTGGAGGCAATAACGTGCTCAAGCGGACCTCCTTGCGTACCCGGGAAAACCGCCGAGTCCAAAAGAGAGGACATCTTTCTGATGGTTCCTTTCATTGTAGTTAGGCCGAAGGGGTTGTCAAAATCCCGGCCCATCATGATAATTCCTCCTCGCGGACCGCGCAATGTCTTGTGGGTAGTCGAGGTCACGATATGGCAGTGGGGTAGCGGGTCGTTCAAAAGCTTGGCAGCGATCAGTCCGCTGGGGTGCGAAATATCGGCCAATAGCAATGCTTTGATTTTATCGGCGATGTCTCTGAGTCGGGCGTAATCCCAATCTCTCGAATATGCTGAAGCACCACAAATGATCATTTTCGGTTTTTCGTCTATTGCTTTCTTCTCGAGCTTGTCGTAGTCGATCACTCCCGTTTCTTTTTCCACTCCGTAGAATGAAGGTCGGTAGAGTTTCCCCGAGAAATTCACCGGCGAACCATGCGTAAGGTGTCCGCCGTGGCTCAAATCGAACCCCATGATTTTATCACCCGGCTGAAGGCAAGCGAGCATTACCGCTGCATTGGCCTGCGCACCGCTATGCGGCTGCACATTGGCCCAAGCCGCTCCGAAAAGTTTTTTAAGTCGATCAATCGCTAGATTCTCGGTTTGGTCTACGAACTCACACCCCCCGTAATACCTCTTTCCCGGAAGTCCTTCGGCGTACTTGTTGGTCATTACCGAGCCCATGGCCTCCATCACTTGTTCACTGGCGAAGTTTTCAGATGCAATCAGTTCGATGCCTTCGAGCTGTCTTTTTTTCTCCTTTTCAATAATATCGAATACGAGTTGATCTCTTTTCATGTGTGTGTTTTTCAGCAAAGCCCAAAATTAGGAATTCCTTTGGAAGGCATACCTTTGTTTTATGCAAAAAGGCTTACCGGATTTGCCGGAAGGAAAAGGCTTGATTTTATTTGACGGCTATTGCAATTTATGCAACGGTGCCGTGCAATTTATCATCAAGCGCGACCCGAAAGAACACTTCCGCTTTTCGAGCCTGAGCTGGCCACCCACTCAAAAACTGTTAGAGGATTATCCGAAATATGCAGATACGGACAGCATCCTGCTTTACGAAAATGGCAACCTCTATCAGAAAAGCACGGCGGCCCTAAAAATTGCCGGCAGGCTGAAGGGGCTTTGGCCACTAATGAAAGTATTTTTTATCATTCCTCGATTTCTTCGTGATCCCATTTACGACTTTATTGCCCGAAACCGCTACCGTTGGTTTGGAAAGAAAGATACATGCATGATGCCGGAGACGAAGGTGGATCATCTTTTTATTAGTAGTGAGTAGTGGGTATGGGGTATTGAGATTGGACGAGACGAGAGCCGCGGGTAGCTCGTAGCTAGTCGATAGTAGCTCGTCAATAGTTCGGAGTTGATAGATGGGAGGATTTGTCCCCCGCTGGCGGGCCTGCTTGCCGTAGGCAGGGGTAGAAGAAAAACCGCCGCCTCAAACGGCAGCGGTTCAATTCATTAAATTGGGTAGATTATTTCTTAATCATCTTTTTGGTCAACAACTCCGTATCGGCATAAAGCGAGTAATAGTACGTGCCAGGTGCTACGGTTGAGCCATCCCATCGCTCGGTGTACTCACCTTTCTCCATACGTGCATTGATCAGTACATCCAGCACCCTGCCCTGAGCATCGCTGATTTCTAAACGAATCTGAGCAGGCTCGTCGATGCTGAAGTTGATCGTTGTTACGTCCTCAAACGGATTGGGGAAGTTTTGCTCAAGAATAACCTTTCCGGAGGGTGAGCGGAGCCGTACCCCGGTTTCAGAATTGCCCTTTTCTTCAGGCGCTGTTCCGCAGCAGTTATTCATTTTGCTTTGAGTGGATTGAACGGACTCGAGCACGTTTGACAATTGCTCTTGCATAGCCGCCATCTGCGTTTTCAGGTCATTCACTTCTTCAAGGAGTGCTTCGTTTTCTTGAATTTGAGCGGCCATTTCGGCATTTTGTTCTTGGAAACCGGCAACAAGGATTGGAATTTATTTCTCGTACTGAATACCCAAAAGTTCCATGCCTTCGCTTTCAGAAAAACCAGTCGAATCGGCTGGCGGGGGAAGAGTTGAAGCCTTCACAATATTCGGCAGAACTTCCTGTACCTCTTGAGCTATAAAACCATACTGTAATCCACCTTCTAATGCATTTGGCCTATTTTCCAAGGTTGTGTAAGAATAGGTGCGCGGTTGGAGCTCGAGAAGTAATTCACTTGCATTGGAGAGCGTTTCTATATCGGTTTTTATGCTTTCATCGCTTAGGGTAATGGATGGTTGACTGTTTGTA
>DATFKV010000499.1:0-2541 GCA_035268465.1 Cryomorphaceae bacterium
CGGGCTTCCTTGAAACGCGACCCCGGGCATATCGATATGAGCCCAACGAGGATGTTCGTCGGTAAAAGCTTCGAGAAACTTTGCCGCAGCAATTGAACCTGCCACGGGCTTTGAAGGAAGATTTGCCAAGTCGGCTACATCGCTATGAACGTAAGTGTCGTAATCTTTCCAAAGAGGCATGGGCCAGCATTTATCTCCCGATTCAAATCCTGCTTTAAACAGGGCGTCACTCAACTCACCATTGGAAGAGTAGAGGGCAGCGGCTTCGTAGCCTAAGGCTCTCACCGAGCTACCGGTCAAGGTGGCCATATCGACTATGGTGGTTGGTTTGAGGTTGCGAACGGTCCACGAAAGAGCGTCGGCAAGAATCAGCCGACCTTCGGCATCGGTGTCAATCACTTCCACGGTTTTGCCCGAATAGGTGTTGATTACCTCTCCCGGTAATACGCTGTTGCCATCTACACTGTTTTCGGCGGCGGGGACTATCGCTGCTATGTTGATGGGCAACTTGAGTCGAGCGGCAAGTTCAATTGCTCCCAGAACTGCGGCCCCGCCTGCCATATCACATTTCATAAAATGCATATTGGCTGAAGGTTTGATTGAAATCCCGCCCGTATCGAAGGTTACTCCCTTGCCGACAAGGGCCAGATCAGTTCCTTTTTCTTTTTTGCCAAAATACTGTGAGACGATGAAGACCGGATCATTCACACTGCCTTTTCCTACCGCATGCAGAGCAAAAAGCTTTGCCGAAATGACGTGGTCATCATTCCATACTTCACAGTCGTATCCATATTTTTTAGCGGAAGCTCGCGCCCAATGTCCCAGATCTTCGGGAGTCTTTTTATTGGGTGGAAGATCTACCAACTCCATTATGCGCATTTGAACCTCGGCTTCTATTTCAGCTTCATTCAGGGCTTTCGTATCCGAATTTTTTGAAATGATATAAAGATCCCGATCCGATTTTTTCTCTTTAACGGTAGTCTTTAGTTGGTCTAGTTTATAATTACTCAAGGCCAGACCTTTTATTGCTGCGGCTTCGTTGGCTTCAAATGCAGAGAAGTCGATCGCAGGGACCTTGCCCCAACGACGCTTTGTTCTGTGGGCCAACAACCTGAATTGGTGACAAATCTCTTTGTCTTCAGAGTCAGGCTTGAGAAAGAAATGGATTTCAGGCGTTTGGGTATTTCTCACCCAATCCCATTCACCGTGTTCCAAATTGTCTTTCTCGGTTGTGGTAGGATATATTTTAACTGAAACCAGATCAGGGAATGTGTCGGTTAGTCGAAAGTTCATAGTTTTTATTTTTCTCTAAAATATAGCCATTCAAGGGCTTTGGGAAATTCGTCCCTCCAAAATGCCTCGCCGTGAGTTCCTTCGGGATTTAAGGAAAGATGAAGTCGGATTTGGTTGAAGATGGTTTTTCCTTCCAAGAGTCTTTTCTTGAACCGATGCACGTTGGGCATGTGATTCTTACTTTCTTTACCGCCGGCATAGATGTACATCTCGGTAAGAAGTTCAGGGTGAAAATGTGCGGCTTGTTGAAATATTTTTGGAGCAATCCAGAGGCTGGGCGAAAAAATCATAAGCTTGCCAAAAGTACTCTGATGATTTAGTCCGGCGAATAAGCTGATCAATCCACCCATGGAACTACCACCTATTCCGGTATTTTCTCTTTCGGTCAGGACTCGGTATTTTTTATTGACATACGGAATCAGAGTCTCCTCCAAAAAAGCGATGTAAAGCTCTCCTTGGCCTTTGCCAAAGCGGGGATCGAAATAGGGTAAGTATTCCGTAATGCGATCCTCGCCTCCATGGTCAATGGCTATTACAACAAGATCGTCAAGTCCTTTGGATGCCAGATTTTCGAGTGATTTGTCGATGGCCCAGTTTCCAAAAGGCGCATGCTCATCAAATAGGTTTTGACCGTCATTGAGATAGAGAACGCGATACGACTTTTTGGTTTCGTAGTAATTATAGGGTAGGAGGGCTGATATCCTTCTTTTTCGATCGAGTTGAGGAATTTCATACTCTTCTTCGATCGTTTCGATAATGGGTGCATACCGTGATGCTACTTCCACGTTTGTATTCATTTAGAACGAAAATAAATCTTAGTTTCTTCCGGGCCAATTCAACTTATGAACGAAACCGTAAAATGATGGTGGAAAAAGAATTGGCTTATCGCAGTGAAGTTATACTATCCGATTGCTTTGTCGCTCACCGCTAAGCCCCGACTAGCTCAAGAAAAAGTAAACAAGTCATTATTTTTTTAAGGCTTTCTGCTCTTCCGGATTATGAATTCTAACTTCTTCTGAGGCTTCAACTATTTCTTTAATCACATGATCGAGCTCTCCTGCGGCAGCGTTCAGATAATTTAAGAATTCATCCATAGTAATGTCCTTTAGACCGTCCTGCTTTACCAAATTTGAAAGGCCCATTATGCGAGTTAACGGACCTCGCAGTTCGTGGGATTGTGTCCAAGCGATTTTTTTGAGTTTTTCATTTTGGGCGGTTATCGCGTTGAGAAACTCTTCCGTGCTGGTG
>DATFKV010000500.1:0-11161 GCA_035268465.1 Cryomorphaceae bacterium
GCCATCGTCATCTTCGATCCCAAAACGGGAAAGGAGGAAAAATTGCTCTACGAAGACCCTGACTTCGATGTGAGCGGATTGGGCTACAGCCGAAAGGATAAAAAACTCACAGCGGTTTCCTACACGGGCATAAAGCACAAATACCATTTTTTCGACGCCGAGCGGAAGGCCATGCACGCGAAGGTGCAGAAGGAATTTCCTGAAATGGAAGTTTACTTTGTCTCGACCAATGATGATGAAGACACGTTTATTGTAAGAACGCACAGCGACAAGTCATTGGGCGCTTACTACCTCTTCCTGAAAGCGAGCGGTAAACTCACCTTTATTGGAAATCCCGCACCTTGGCTCGAAGAAAAGAACATGGCTTCGGCACTGCCTATCCACTACCAAAGTCGCGATGGATTGACCATTCACGGGTACCTTACTTTGCCGGCAGGCTACGATATGGATTCTGCCAAAGACCTTCCCGTAGTAGTCAATCCACACGGCGGTCCGTGGGCCCGCGACACCTGGGGCTTCAATCCCGAAATTCAACTGATGGCCAACCGAGGTTACGCGGTTTTGCAGATGAACTTCCGCGGGTCAACCGGATTTGGCCGCGCTTTTTGGGAGGCTTCCTTCCGGGAATGGGGAAAGAAGATGCAAGACGACATCACCGATGGGGTGAGTTGGCTGATCGAAAAAGGAATAGCCGACAAAGACCGGGTAGCCATTTACGGCGGCAGTTACGGCGGCTACGCTACCTTGGCGGGAATGGCCTTTACACCCGATGTATATGCCTGTGGAATTGACTACGTAGGAGTGTCGAATCTTTTCACTTTTATGGGAACCATCCCTCCGTATTGGGAGCCTTTTAAGAAGATGATGTACGAAATGGTAGGTGACCCCGAAGACGAAAAAGACTCAGCGATGCTGCGCGCAGCTTCACCCGTTTTCCACGCCGACAAGATTACCTCACCTCTTTTCGTGGCGCAAGGAGCAAAGGATCCACGAGTCAATGTAGACGAAAGCGATCAAATGGTGGCAGCCATGAAAAAGCGAGGAGTTGAAGTGGAGTATATGGTCAAGGATAACGAAGGTCACGGTTTCCGTAATGAAGAGAATCGATTTGAATTCTACCGAGCGATGGAGGAATTTCTCGACAATCATTTGAAAAATGTTGCTGAGAAGGCCGAGGTTTAGTTTCAGATACCGGATACCAGAGGAGAGATGGCCCTTCGGCTCCCCTCAGGGACCTGGCATCTAACTTTAAAAATGGTTTAAGGTGGCTGAGCGGAGCCGAAGTCCCGGGTTTAGAGTTCAGATAAGAGAGATCAGGCAGGAGATATCGGAGTCGTACAAGGAGATATAAGAGAAGAGATGTCAGAGAAGAGATGTCAGATGTCAGATGTCAGAGAAGAGATGACCAGAGTTTTATTCTTTCGATGTTTTTATGGTTTTGATGGTTGAGGCAGTCATTTTCAGAATTTCTTCAAGATCACTTAGGAGAGATTCAGCCTTGGTTTTTTCTAGCCATTCAGAATCTCGTAAGAGCTTAATCCAGAATTTTGTTTCTCTCGCTTCCTTGTAAGAAATGGTGATTTTATGTAGAAACTCTTTTCGGGAGTATGATCCAATAGCTTCCTCCATATTTGCTCCAATGGAGGTTGCGCTGCGAATAAATTGCTTGGATAAAATGTACTCCTTTTTTCCAATGAGTTGATATCCGACCTGAACGGCCTCTAATGCGAATGTATAAGTTCTATCCCGTAACACGCTATTTCCCATAGCCTTGAATTTTACCTGAAGTTAGACAAATTTCCTTTTTCACTTTGATCTTGCCATTGACGTCTTGCATAAATTTTTTCTGTCATATTGTCTTGAAGATCTGACCTCTCTTCTCTGACCACTGATCTCTGCAAAAGTAACCCACGTCACAATCCAAGATGTTGCATGTAGCTATCTTGTGGTTCCTAACAAGAACTCAATACCATGAAATCACATTATGAAGTCATAATCGTAGGCGGCGGAACGGGAGGAATAATGACCGCGGCGCAACTGAAGTTAAAACGTCCCAAAACAACCGTGGCTATCATCGAGCCATCAGATGAACACGCTTATCAGCCGGCTTGGACATTGGTAGGAGCCGGGACTTTCGATTACGATGACACCATCAGACCCGAGAAGGATCAAATTCCAAAAGACGTAGATTGGATCAAGGATTTTGCCACCACCTTTGACGCGGAGAACAATCAGGTGAGCACAAAGTCTTCCGGCAATTTTACTTACGACTACTTGATTCTAACACCGGGTATTCAAATGGATTTGGATGCGCTGCCCGGTTTAAAAGAAGCCCTGGGGAAAGACGGAGTTTGCAGCAACTACACCGATCCGGAATACACGTGGGAAGTGCTTCAGAATTTTAAAGGTGGAAACGCTGTATTCACTCAGCCTACTACCCCTATTAAATGTGGTGGAGCACCGCAGAAAATCATGTATCTGGCTGAACATTATCTCCGTAAGCATGACCTAAGAGAAAAGTCCAATGTCATTTACGCTACGCCGGGTTCAGTGATATTCGGGGTGAAGGAATTTGCCAAGACTTTGAATAAAATTATCATAGAGCGTGAAATCATTTTCAAGCCTTACTATGCTCCGGTTAAAATAGACGGTCCCAACAAAACCATTTACTTCAGGTATTCGGAGCCGGGAGAAAACGGATGTGTGATTAACGAGGGTAACTTGATAAATGAAAGACTTGAGGGCGATACGCTAATTGCCATGCCATATGAAATGCTTCATTTGGCTCCGCCGCAATCGGCTCCCGATTTTATCAAGAACTCTCCGTTCTCTTTAAAGGAAGGCCCCAATAAAGGGTGGTTGGATGTGGATGTCAATACCCTTCAACACAATGAGTACCCGAATGTCTTCGGTTTGGGAGATTCTGCAGCCCTGCCTACGGCAAAGACCGGCGCTGCCATCCGAAAACAAGCACCGGTGGTGGTTGGTAATTTGATTCATATAATGGAGCAAGACGGGAAGCAAAAAGAAAAATACGAAGGGTACTCTTCCTGTCCATTAGTAACGGGTTATGGCAAGATGGTTTTGGCAGAATTTAAATACGGAAATGTCCGTGATAGCGATCCGTTTTTAAGCAAATTCGTCGATACCACAAAAGAGCAATACAGCATGTGGATTTTGAAGAAATACGGACTGCCCTATCTCTATTGGAATAGAATGATGAAAGGAAAAATGTGAGGTTGTCTTCACTCTCTTCTTGAAATGAAAAAAGGTGACATGAATCGCAAAACTGTGTCTCGTGGCTTGTACCTTTAGCGCTGTAAACGAATTGTGTTGAAAGAGTTAAGAAGAAGATTCACAACAGAACTTTATCGCTTGATAGCGAAGCCAAGTCATTTATTTGAAGCATTTGTTTAATCATTGGAACGCCCGATAAATTCGGGCGTTTTTTTTAAATAGTATTTATGGACGTTGAGATATTATCCAGAATTCAGTTTGCCTTCACGATTGCATTCCATTACATCTATCCGCCTTTGAGTATCGGTCTGGGATTGGTGATGGTCTTCATGGAAGGCATGTACCTGCGAACAGGCAAAAAGATGTACGAAAATATGACCAGATTTTGGTTGAAAATTTTCGCGCTTACTTTTGGAATTGGTGTAGCTACGGGAATAGTCATGGAGTTTGAATTCGGAACAAACTGGGCGGTGTATTCGCGGTATGTCGGTGATGTTTTTGGGTCTGCCTTGGCGGCTGAAGGTATTTTTGCCTTTGCATTGGAGTCCGGATTTTTGGGAGTGCTGCTCTTTGGATGGAATCGAGTGAGCAAGAGGGTGCACTTCTTCTCTACCATCATGGTAACCCTCGGTGCCATGTTCTCCGCCATTTGGATTGTGGTGGCTAATTCTTGGCAACAAACTCCGACGGGGTTTCACATCGTAGGGGAGGGGATGCAAGCCCGCGCGGAGATCACTGATTTCTGGGCCATGGTCTTTAACCCTTCTTCGGTCGAGCGAATCTCACACGTTTGGCTCGGAGCTTTCCTGGCGGGAGCTTTTTTGGTGATGAGTGTACATGCTTATTACATTCTTAAAGGACGCAACATAGAGCTCTCCAAAAAAGCGTTTGGGATAGCATTGAAGGTCGCTGTGGTTTCCTCTTTGCTTCAACTCTTCACCGGGCATCAAAGCGCGGAGGTGGTGGCCGAATACCAACCCATCAAGTTGGCGGCCATGGAAGGACATTACGATAGCCTCTCGGTAGCAGACCTCTACATATTGGGTTGGGTGGATGCCGAGAAGAAAAAAACCACCGGCCTCAAAGTTCCGGGAGGGTTGACCTTCATGCTCCATCAAGATGGCGAAACACCCGTTCAGGGGCTCAATTCCTTTCCTGAAGAGGATCATCCCGATATGGTTAATGCAGTTTTTCAAACGTACCACATTATGGTAGCCATCGGAATGTTTCTGATCGGAATTAGCCTTTTTGCCGTGTTTCACCTTTACCGAGGAACGCTTTTCGAAAAACGCTGGCTGTTGCGAATATTTGTGCCCGCTGTTTTTCTGCCGCAAATTGCCAACCAATTCGGTTGGTATACCGCCGAGATGGGCCGTCAGCCTTGGGTAGTATACGGCCACCTTCGTACGAGTGACGCCCTGAGCGAAACCGTTACGGCAAATCACGTGGCTTTTTCACTCGTACTTTTTACTTTGGTTTACGTGCTTCTTTTCGGGCTCTTCATTTACCTGCTTAACCGCAAGATTAAGCACGGCCCCGATGATCCTGAGCTGCATCAACACAGTCCGCGCCACAGCCAAATGGCTTCATCTTTAAATCAAGAGAACTAATGGAAACGATTTTAGGATTCGATTATCCCACCCTTTGGTTCTTTGTGGTAGGAGGCGTGTTCACGGGGTACGCCATTTTGGACGGTTTTGATTTGGGCGCAGGCTCTTTGCACCTCTTCTTCCGCAAGGAAAAGAGTCGGAGAATTGCTTTGAATGCCATCGGCCCCGTTTGGGATGGAAACGAAGTGTGGCTGGTGATCGGTGGCGGAGCTTTGTTTGCCGGTTTCCCCATCATCTATGCCAATATGTTCTCGGCGTTTTACATTCCGTTTATGCTGTTTTTGGTCATGCTCATATTTCGAGCCATCGGAATTGAAGTTCGCTCCAAAGAGGAAAACAAAACGTGGAGAAAATTTTGGGATGTCGCTTATAGTTTGTCATCCGTTCTTATTGCCTTTCTTCTCGGTGTTGTGGTGGGAAATATCATTATCGGTATTCCACTGGATGAGAACCACCTGTTTCGCGGTAGTTGGTTAGACTTTCTCAATCCATACTCCCTGCTCGTTGCCATCACCACGGTGGCTTTATTCATGATGCACGGCGCCATTTACCTCACAATGAAAACGGAAGACCGCCTTTACGAAAGGCTCACCGTCCTTGTAAAAAATTCTACCATATTCTTTGTGATGAGTCTGGTCATCGTCACCATTTATACGCTTCTGTATATTCCGCATATGGTCGATCAACTCAGCGCGCACCCCGTCATGTTTATTATTCCTTTGATTATGATGCTGGCCGTGGCCAATATCACCCGGCAGATATCGAAGCGAAAGTATCTCTATGCATTTTTGTCGTCGGCGGTCGTGATTTCCATGCTGCTCATTATTGTCGCTGTAGAGCTATACCCGACGGTTATTTTTGCCCCGAATAATCCTGAGAATAGTCTCACGGTTTACAATGCCGCCTCATCTGAAAAGTCATTGGGAATCATGCTCACCTTCGCTGCTATCGGCGTGCCATTGGTGGGGACGTATACTGCTTTTGTGTTCTACACTTTCAGAGGAAAGGTGAAGCTGGACGAAAGCAGTTATTAGCCGGTGTTTTCTGCGGTGGCAATTGGCAGCGACAACAAAGATTGATCATTTTCGAGGCCATGTTTTTCATTAAGTCCTGAATGAGCAATTAAGCTCCTGAAGGAATATTTCTATATTCATCAAAGATTTAGTTCAAATAAGATAAGAAAGGAGGTCTAATGCGTATATCAAGTCCGACGGGCATTGCAGTTTTATACTTAACACTGGGGTTGGTCTGGATTTTGGTCAGCGATCTGTCCTTGCACCACATTGCAATAACTTTTAATTTTTCCGATGACCTTAGGTCCTTTTTGGCCGTAGCCAAAGGATTTGTATACGTCGGATTGACGGCACTTCTGCTTTATGCACTCGTCAAAAATCGCTTGAAATACCTCACACAAAATCGAGATGATTTTAAGCGCTTCTTTCGCGATAATCCTAACCCTATGTGGATTTACGATTCAGATACTGCCAAATTTCTTTTGGTCAATAAGGCTGCCGTGAATCAATACGGTTATTCTGAAGACGAGTTTAGGAAGATGACACTATTTGATATCAGACCGCAGTCAGAGTACGATAAGCTTCGTGCCAATATGTCGGCTCAAGGGCCTGATTTATCGAACAGCGGCACATGGATTCATAGGCGAAGGGACGGCTCTACATTTTTTGTTGATATTTTTTCAGGAACGACAAAGTTCAGGGAGAGCAACTGTAGGATTGTGACTGCAATCAACGTTGATCAGAACTACACCCTGCAAAAAGAACGAAAGTACATTCAAGAGGCCTTGGACAATTCGGCGTTGGTGAGTACGCTGGACGTAAAAGGCAAATTTCTGGAAGTAAATGAACGCTTTTGTGCGATTTTTGGATGGCGAAAAGAGGAGATGATTGGTCAAGATATTTCAATGCTCAATAGCGGTGAACACGAAGAGACATTTTGGAGGGATTTATGGGACACTTTATCAAAAGGTATTTCTTGGAGAGATGACATCTGCAATTTAAGGCGCAATGGCTCCAAGGTTTGGATGGATACGGTGATTACCCCGCTTTTGGATGATCAAAACGAGGTTTTTCGCTTTATTTTGATTCAATACGACATTACGGAAAAAAAGCGATTGGAAGAAACCAAAACACGGTTGCTGGAAGATCTTTCCAAATATTCTTTTCAGACTTCCCATCAATTGAGGGGGCCACTGTCGCGCTTGCTTGGCTTGGTTCAGCTTTACGAGCAAGAGGAAAATCGTGATTTCGTGCTCCGAGAAATTTCCAAAACAGCCTGCGAGATTGACGGGGTTATTCGCGAGATGAACGATGCTCTACACCAAAATTCTCAAGAATACGTGAGGCAACGGTTTATCGAGAAGTAAATTCACAAGCCTTTCAGCAATTCGGAATCGACCTTGTTCGGCAGCGTTACCTTGAGCTTCGACTCTTCTTCCATGGCGCGTTTAGCAGCGAAAATAGCTTCGTCGTTTCGGGCCCAGCTTCTTCTGGCTATTCCATTGTTTACATCCCAGTGAAGCATGCTTTTCAATTTCTTTTCGCTCGATGCGCTACCGTCGAGTAGCATCCCGAACCCGCCGTTGATCACTTCGCCCCAGCCTACGCCACCGCCATTGTGCAAACTCACCCAGGTGGCACCGCGGAAGGCATCGCCAACGAAGTTTTGAACGGCCATGTCAGCGGTAAACTGAGAGCCGTCGTAGATGTTGCTCGTTTCCCGGTAAGGAGAATCCGTTCCCGAGACATCGTGGTGGTCTCTTCCGAGAATGATTGGCCCGATTTCGCCCAAGGCAATGGCTTCGTTGAATGCTTTTGCAATCTTGACACGCCCTTCTGCATCAGCATAGAGGATGCGGGCTTTGGAGCCAACCACCAATCGGTTTTCTGCCGCAGCTTTTATCCAACGAATATTGTCTGACATTTGCTGCTGAATCTCCTCGGGACTGTTTGCTTTGATTCTTTCTAAAACCTTAGCCGCAATGGCATCGGTTTTTTCCAAATCTGAATCCCTTCCGGAAGCGCATACCCATCTGAAAGGGCCAAAACCGTAATCGAAACACATCGGCCCCATGATGTCTTGCACATAAGATGAATACTTAAAAGTCAATCCATCATCAGACATTACATCGGCGCCGGCTCTGCCGGCTTCCAGCAAAAAGGCATTCCCGTAGTCGAAAAAATAAGTGCCTTGGGCCGAATGCTTGTTGATGGCAGCCGCCTGTCGCTTCAAGCTTTCTTGCACTGTGGCGTGAAACTTTTCAGGATCTTCAACCATCATTTCATTGGCTTCTTCGTAGGTAAGCCCTACCGGGTAGTAACCACCCGCCCAAGGGTTGTGCAGCGAAGTTTGATCAGAACCTAAGTCGACGAAAATTCCCTCTTCGTAGAACTGTTCCCAAACATCTACGGTATTTCCGAGGAAGGCTATAGACACGACCTCTCTGTTGGCCTTGGCTAATTTTACGCGCTCTACCAACTCGGACATATCGGTGATGATCTCGTCTACCCAACCTTGTTCGTGTCTTTTGTGAGCAGCTTTGGGATTGATTTCAGAGGTTACTGAAACGCACCCGGCAATGTTGGCTGCTTTTGGTTGAGCACCACTCATTCCTCCCAGTCCGCTGGTGACGAATAGTTTTCCTTCGAGACCCTCGCCGTGTTTAGAGATTTTTCTCCCGGCATTTAGTACCGTTATGGTCGTTCCATGAACAATTCCTTGCGGACCGATATACATGTAAGATCCTGCCGTCATTTGTCCGTATTGGGTTACGCCCAATGCATTGAACTTTTCCCAGTCATCCGGTTTGGAGTAATTCGGAATCATCATTCCGTTGGTCACCACTACTCTGGGTGCATTTTTATTGGATGGAAACAAGCCCAGCGGATGACCACTGTACATGACCAATGTCTGTTCGTCAGTCATTTCGGAGAGGTACTTCATCGTGAGCAGGTACTGCGCCCAGTTTTGAAATACAGCGCCATTTCCGCCGTAAGTGATCAGCTCGTGAGGGTGTTGCGCCACCTTCGGATCCAAATTGTTTTGGATCATCAACATGATTGCAGCCGCTTGTTTCGTTTTTGCGGGATATTCAGAGATTGGCCTGGCATACATCTCGTAATTGGGTCTGAACCTGTGCATGTAAATGCGGCCATATTCATTAAGTTCCTTCAGAAACTCAGGAGCCAAGATGGGGTGAAATTTGGGATCGAAGTACCTTAAAGCATTCTCCAATGCCAATTTCTTTTCGGCAGGGGTGAGAATTTCTTTTCGTTTGGGAGCGTGGTTCGCTTCGGGATCGTAAGCTTTCGCATCCGGCAAATGATCGGGGATGCCCTCCTCTATTAATTCCTTAAACATCTTGGTTTTTTCTCGAACAGATGTATCCATTATTGCGTCTTATTTGAATCGCCCTTTTTTTCTGTCAAAGCCGTATGGGCAATGCTTGCATCCGTTTTGGCAACAATAGCCTCTCTTCAATAAGTATTTCGCAGTAAAAACGATATACCCTTCTTCGCTCAGGTAGTAATCGTCTTTATCGAATTCCTTCCTCTTACCAAAATCACCAAAACCTGTGGACATGGACGCAAATTTCGTCAATTTGATCCAAACAATTCCCTTTGCCAAGCCCCATTCTTCCGTGGCTGTTTTGTCAGTGGGATTTTGTTAGCTTTGCAACCTTTGTTTAAAGCCAGCATTCCATGAATCTTGACGAGTTTTTCACTCTGTTCGAGGCCGAACTTCGGACAAATGATGAACTGACCGGATACCATAGGATGGTAAATTCGGAAAAGCTGTATGAATTTAGAAAGGCATACATCAAGCAGCGCATGCAGTATGTCATAGATAGTGTGACGAAGCCTTCTTCAGAAATTTGGGATCTGGGGTGCGGTTTTGGGACTACCAGTATTTTATTGACCCTCATGGGCCATAAAGTCACCGGAACTACCTTGGAATATTATTATGAAAGTATTGCCAAACGATTGGAGTACTGGAAGCAATATGGTGATCTGTCAAATCTTTCATTCGCTTATGAAAATATCTTCACGCAAAAGCAAGAAGAGAATAAGTTTGATTATGTCGTAGCTAAAGACACGCTTCATCACCTCGAGCCATTCGGAGATGCCGTTCAGATTATTTACAAATCTCTTAAAAAGGGTGGTGAATTGATCGCAGTTGAAGAAAATGGGGACAACCTCATCAACAATATCAAAAATTTCAAACGCCGAGGAAATAAACGAATTACTACAATTTACGACGAGAAGCTCGGTCAGGAAATTTCTTTCGGCGACGAGAATACCCGAAACCTGGAAACGTGGAAAAAGGAGTTTTCGGCTGCACCTTTTACCTTCGAAGAGGACAGCATTGAATACGTGCGCTACTTTTGGCCCAACGCCTACAAGAAATACTCCTCTGAAGATATCCTGAATATGGAAAAGGCGCTATGGCGAAAAAGTCCTTTAAAAAGGAAGTATCTGTTTTTTGGGTTGAACTTTCGCGTAAAGAAATAATCAGACTCGTATGAAAATCGCGGTGAATACCCGTCTTCTGCTCAAAGACAAAATGGAGGGCATAGGCTGGTTCACCTACGAAACCCTGAAAAGGCTGACCGCTGCTCATCCTGAAATTGAGTTCATTTTTATCTTTGACCGCAAGCCTTCAGATGAGTTTGTTTTTTCCCCAAACGTCATTCCTGTGGTCGCGCACCCCCAAGCTCGACATCCTATTCTATGGTACCTGTTTTTTGAATTTGGGGTTTACCGAGTTTTAAAAAAACACAAACCCGATTTATTTCTATCACCTGATGGCTGGCTTTCGCTAAGATCCAATACCCGACAGCTCGCCGTGATTCACGACTTGAATTTTGAGGAGCATCCCGAATTCATACCTTTTCACATTCGGAAATACTACCATTACTTTTTTCCAAGGTTTGCCAAAAAAGCCTCTCGATTGGTCACCGTTTCTGAATACACCAAACAAGACTTAGTGAATCGTTACGGAGTAGATGAAACGAAGATTGATGTCGTTTATAATGGTGTAAATGATGTGTTCCGTGCTCATAACCAAGCAGAGATAAAAGCCATACGAGATACGTTTACCGACGGAGCTCCCTATTTTCTATTCGTTGGATTGATTCATCCCAGAAAAAATCTCAAGAACCAAGTTTTCGCATTTTTGGAATTCAAGAAGCACCATCATTCTGAATTGAAATTTGTGGTGGTGGGAGAGAAGTTCTGGTGGGATGATGAGATCAATGAGGCTTTGGAGAAGTCAAATTTTAAGAAGGATGTGCTCTTTTT
>DATFKV010000501.1:0-2453 GCA_035268465.1 Cryomorphaceae bacterium
GAGGTATGGACGAATTGGTGGCGCTGTACGGAGGCGCTTTTGCACTGACCTACGCCAGTTTCTTCGAAGGCTTTGGAATTCCTATCATTGAAGCATTCAAATCGGGCGTGCCCGTGATTACTTCAAATACGAGTTCGATGCCCGAGATAGCAGGCAAGAATGCACTAATCGTAGACCCACATTCTCCCGAAGAAATTCAAAAAGCAATGACGACTCTTTACAACGAGGAAGCCTTGAGGGAAAAATTGAAAGCAGAGGGATTAAAACGGGTCGAAGAATTTACTTGGGAGCGGTCGGCGCAAGCTTTATACGGAAGTATCATGCAATGCCTCAAAGAGTGATCAGGGTTTTTATCTTAGCGGCATCAAACGTTTAAGATCAACCGTTCCGTTCTATATTCGAAGTTGCTTTAAGCAAATGCCGGCAGGCTGAGGTATCTTAAGTATGCAAAAGAAATTTCTTTCAAGTTTAGGTCTTATTCTTCTGCTTAACCTGCTGGTGAAGCCTTTCTATATTTTGGGAATAGATGCTGAGGTGCAAAGCCGAGTGGGGCAGGAAACCTATGGCCTTTATTTCGGGCTTCTCAATTTGAGTTTCCTTTTCAATATTCTCATTGATTTAGGAATCAACAATTTCAACAACAACAACATTTCCAAGAATTTTCGATTGGTCTCCAAGCACTTCTCGAAACTGTTCAGCATCAAGGCCGTTTTGGCATTGGTATATGCAGCCATCACCTTGGCCTTGGGCGTGGTGCTGGGTTATCAGGGGGCTTCCTTTAACGTCTTGGCTTTGCTCTGTTTCAATCAGGTATTGGTGTCCTTCATTCTCTTCGGAAGATCCAACTTAGCCGCACTGCACATGTTCAAAACCGACAGTGTGGTTTCCGTTCTGGACCGCACCCTGCTGGTGATTTTTTGCAGCATTTTGCTCTTCACCAATATCACCGGGGGTGAATTTAAAATTGAGTGGTTTGTCTATTTACAAACGCTTTCCTACTCGCTCACCTTGCTCATTTCAGTCGTCTTTTTAAAAAAAGAAATCGGGAGACTAAGGTGGAATTTTGACAAGCTCTTCGCCATCCAAATTTTTAAAAAGAGCTTACCCTATGCCACCTTTATGCTCATCGGGGGGCTATACAATAGAATCGACGGCATCATGCTGGAAAAAATCGGACCGAATGGAAGTTTTACTGCGGGTGAGTACGCACAGGGCTTTCGGTTTTTCGAGGCCGCTTCCATGTTTGCTTATTTATTTGCGGTATTGCTTCTGCCGATATACTCCAGGATGCTGAAAGAGAAAACTCCGGTGAAGCCAATGGTTGAGACGGCTGCCCGATTGCTCTTGGGCAGTGCCATAGCAACGGCAATCGTTTTCTTCTTTCATGCCGATTTTGTTCTCGAATGGCGATACCCCGAGGTGACTGAAAGCTCGATCTTGGCTTTTACGGCTCTGATGATCGGCTTTGTGGGTGTGGCCATGTTTTATGTGTACGGCACCTTGATGACCGCCGATGAAGATTTAAAAAAGCTCAATTACATTTCCATCGGCGGGCTTCTGTTGAATCTTGTGTTGAACATTTTTTTAATTCCCTATTATGGCGCTTTCGGAGCGGCCATTGCCACCATGGCTACTCAGATCTTCGCCGGTGCGGCTCAAATGTTTCGAGTGGTGAACCGTTTCCATTTCGGGTTCAACCAAAAGCTCATATTTCAGTTTGCTTCATATGGCATTCTCGCTTTCGGCATCAATTTGTTTGTCATAGAACCTTGGGTTGACAATCCATTTTACCGCTTTCTGTTTTCAGCCTTGGCGGGAGGTAGCCTTCTCGTGTTAACCGGTTTATTTTCAGTTCATAAGTTTATGCGTTTGTTGAAAAGCAATGAATAAAGCGGGCAAGGCCTAATATTGCTACTTTTGTGCCGTTTATTTTCCAAATACCTTATTAATGGAATCGAAGAGTTTTGACTTTAAATGGTTGATTGGGGTCGTAAGAGCCAACCTCAAACTGTTTATTTTGGTGGCAGTGCTTTCTGCTATTGTTGGGGTGGTTATATCACTGCCTGTATTTATGACCCCTAAGTACAAGAGTACAGCCGTGGTTTATCCAACAAACATCGAAGTATATGCTGATGAATCTGAGACAGAGCAACTGCTTCAATTTTTTGATGCTTCATCGGTGAGAGATTCAATCATCGAAAAATTTGATTTGTACGAAGTCTATGACATTTCTCCTGAGCAAGAGAATTCGAGATTTTATTTGTTGGAGGAATACCGCGATAACGTGCGGGTATCCAAGACGAAATACGAATCCGTTATGCTCGAAGTCATCTCAGAAGACCCTCAATTGGCGAAAGATATGGCTGACGAAATCCTCCATCAAGTCAATGTCAAGTATGACCGGGTAATTTTCGATAGGGCACACCTGGTTGCGGATGCATATCAAAAGCAGT
>DATFKV010000502.1:0-2371 GCA_035268465.1 Cryomorphaceae bacterium
AAGGACGGAAATCGAATTATTTTCACGTCCAATCGGCCTGACGATACGCTGAGAACGAATGCAGAGCCAATGGTTTTAAGTCAGAATAGAGACGTTTTTGCCTTTGATCTCAGATCGAGATCACCCTATTTGGAACGCATCACGGATACCCCTGATTTGGTTGAAAAAAGCCCCTATCAATACGAAGGGAGGCAGTATACTTTCTTGGCTGATTATAAGGGAGTCACGAATAGATATATTGCCGTTTACGACAGCGCGGTAAGTCGGATTGATACCACCATTCACTATCGGTTTTTTACCGTAGCAGAACCCCTCACCAACTACACCTCCGATCTGCATGAATACACGGTGCACCCCAATACCGGGGAATTTAGTGTGCTCACCTATGCGGATGATGCCTATCGGTTTTATTATGGCAACACCTCAGGTGACGGAGTAATGGCCAATGTAGGTTCTGAAGATGATGAAAATGGAGCTTCAGAGGAGTCAATCGCTAACAGGCCAATTAGGAGAGAAACAATGGAAAAGGCCGAGTTGATTTTTCTTCCCGAGGATGAAGAAGAGAATTCAGATCGAGAAATTGATATCAACAATTATAAATTTGAAGGAGAGCCCGATTATACGTACGAGCGGGAGACGATTACCTTATTGGAAGTGCCATCTGAAAAAGAAGAGTACAGACCTTCGGTACAAGGATATACGGTCTTGGATACGATGCCTCTACCCGGAGCGAGAAATTACAATTTAAACTTCACGACAGATAAAGTTCTGGCCCAGCTCGACAATACGTTTATGGGTGAGTTTTATCAGCCTTTATCGGGTCCTGATGGCTTGAATCCGGGATTGGGTGGTTTGGTTAAATTGGGCGTTAGTGATTTGTTCGAAGACTATAAAATCGTTGGTGGCTTCGGTATAGCAGGAAATTTTGACAATAACACCTTCATGGTCATGGGCGAAGACTTGACGCGAAGAACCGATAGGCGAATTCAACTTTTTAGGCAGCAAAGCCGCTTTTCTCCGAATGGTTTTAACCTTGCTGAAAATGTGACTTATCAAGCGGCTTATAGACTGAGTTATCCTTTAAATGAGGTTTTTAGTATTCGGGGATCAGGAATGTATCGACACGATGAGTTGATTCTTCTCGCCACTGACCAGTTCAATGCACCTACCCCAAATGAAAATTCAAATTATGCCGGATTAAAAGGCGAATTGGTTTTTGACAATACCCTGCCTATGGGCTTGAATTTACGCCGAGGGATGAGATGGAAAGTGTGGGGTGAATACTACATGGATCCGACCAATACCGATAGAACTTTTATGACCTTTGGTTTAGACTGGAGAAACTACTACCGAATTCACCGCAATCTAATTTTGGCAAACAGGGTGGGGTGGAGCACTTCACTGGGCGCCGAGCGGTTGGCATTTTTTCTAGGGTCGGTTGACAATGTGATGAATCCAAGAGAAGACAATTCACTTCCATTGGACCCGGAGCAGAATTACCAGTTTCAAACACGTGGTTCTCCCATGCGGGGTTTCTTTGCCAATGCAAGAAATGGTAACAGCTTCGCGGTGATCAACAACGAGTTGAGGTGGCCTGTATTTAGTTACTTTTTCCAGAAGCCATTGAAGAGTGACTTTTTAGAAAATTTTCAAGTTCTTGGTTTTTTCGACGTGGGTTCAGCTTGGACAGGCCCCACTCCTTATTCTGAGGAGAATAGTTTTAACAGTACTGTTTTGGAATCGGGAAATGTGACAATCGAAATTGAGAACAACCGCGACCCGGTGGTTTATGGTTATGGATTTGGACTCAGAAGCAAACTGTTGGGTTATTTTGTCAGAGCCGACTGGGCATGGGGTGTAGACGACGGGATTACTCTTGACCGCGTATTTTACATATCTTTAGCCATGGACTTTTAAACGGCTATTCTGCCTGAATGTCCATCAATAAAGTTCCAAACATGATTTTTCTTGACGACTTAGCTTCATCGGCAGACGCTGCCTTGCAAGACCTTATTGAAATCCGTAGACACCTGCATGCGAATCCCGAACTTTCGTTTCACGAGGGGAAAACGGCTGCATACGTTTCTGAGAGGCTGAAAGAACTTGGGATTCCGCATAAATCAGGAATTGGAGGTCATGGAATTGTGGCCGACATAATAGGAGATATTGATGGTAAAGTAGTAGCCGTAAGAGGCGATATGGACGCTCTTCCTATCACGGAGTTAAACGAAGTCTCCTACGCTTCCAAAAACAAAGGAGTGATGCATGCCTGCGGGCATGATGTGCATACCACTTGTATTTTGGGTGCAGCTCGACTATTGCAGGAAAGAAAATCTTCCCTTCGTGGAACAGTAAGGTTGATATTTCAACC
>DATFKV010000503.1:0-5424 GCA_035268465.1 Cryomorphaceae bacterium
GCCCACCTTATTCCAACGTATGAAATCCTCTTCAGCGATATCGAGGTTCACGCGAATTTCTTCTTTACGGGTAGGAGTGAGCATCTTATACACCTCGCAGGCATGCTTGAGCACGTAGGCAGTCATTACATTGGTGTAGGCATTGTTATCAATTCCCTGTTGATCTGAATTAGGGTAGGAGGTGTGGTACTCGTCGGGGCCAACCACATTGGTGATGACATAGCGCTCTTTTTCGTCGCTCCACTCGGCCATGGAAGAGAAAAAATTGGCAACCTCCAAAACGATTTCAGCTCCGTAGAAGGTCATGAATGTCATATCATTCGAGGCATAGAAATACTGCATGATATTAAAGACGATGTCCGCACTGATGTGGCGCTGAAGGTGGGTGTTGTCAGGTATCCACTGTCCCGACTTGGGATTGAGGTGGAGCTCTTGACTCTCTTCCCTTCCGTTGCTGCCGCTTTGCCACGGAAACATCGCTCCTTTAAAGCCGCTGTCGCGCGCATTTTCCCGTGCTTCTTTCAGGCGATGGTAACGGTACATGAGCAATGCTCGGGTCATTTCGGGTACCCGCATGTTGAGAAAAGGGAAAATGTAAATCTCATCCCAGAAGATGTGACCTCGGTACGCCTCCCCGTGCCAGCCACGGGCAGGAACCCCAGTGTCATGTTTTACAGAATTGTAAGAGACTGTTTGGAGAAGATGAAAAATATGCAATCGAAGAATCATCTGGTCTTTTTGGCTGCCCTCTATATAGATGTCAAACCGCTTCCAGATTTCGCTCCAACGATTTTCGTGCGCCTTGGCCAGAGTAGCAAAATCCGAAGCTCGGTTAAGGGTGGTCGTGGCCTCAACCAGTGGCTCGGTATGCCCCACATCATTTGAGGTGTGAAGGGCCAATACTTTTTCCACCCTCAGGGGAACGAGTCTTTCCACTTCAAAGGAGATCACTTGTTCAATTTGGTTTTCTCTCTCACGTGTTTCACGCGATGCGGTGTGGGCGTAGCCGTCGTTAAAGATATGCGTACTGACAGCCTGGGCCATAAATATCCGCGATTGATGCGTACGCGAGAGCATGTAAATTCCCTTTTCGCCGACCTTCCCCTTCTCGAGCACTTCAAAATGATCGCCATTGAGTTTTTGGTACCGCTCTACGCCGTTATTGGTTACCGAACCGTCAATGGCTGATTTCAGCTCTACTTTCCCCGACCAGTTGATGGGTTCCATTTCCCATTGGATGGCCGCGATGTGCTCGTTATCTTGGGAAACAAACCGACGCGTTACGAGCCGTGTTTCTCTTTCTTCTCCATCCAGAAAGCGCAACCGCCTCTCGAGAATTCCTTTCTTCAGATCGATCACCTGCTGGTAATCCAGAATCTCGGCATCGTCGATGTGAAACCATTTGCCGCCAGCCACCCGAAAGGTCATGGAAAGCCAATTGGGCCAGTTTACGAGGTCTTCATTTTCGATGATCCTTCCGGAAATCTCCGTTTCGGCGCGGTTGTAGCCTCCGGCCAAATAGGTGCCCGGATAGTGCAAGCCGTCGTCGTGAGAAGTTTCGCAGGCACCCCGTGTGGCAAAATACCCGTTTCCCATCGTACAGAGAGCTTCCCTTTTCGGCTGTTCGTCGGGCAGGTACTCTTCATAAACCACCTTCCAATTGTAGGCAGCGTCGCGGGTGAGCATATCGGATATTTGGAAAAGGAATTTTTTCACCTCCTCCACGTCGCGCAATTGGTACCTGGCATAAGATGGCTTTCCATGATCGCCGGTAATGATGCCTACACCGTGAGGAATGAGGTACTCAAATCCGTCTTCGTCGGTAACGTCGTCGCCAATGAAAAACGGCAAGCTATTATCGGCATTGAGCTCCAGCTCTTCCAAGAGATGCGAAATGGCCATCCCCTTATTCCAAGCAATGTTGGGCCGAAGCTCTACCACCTTCTTGTTTTCCACCAACATGAGTTGTTCCTCGTCCTCGGTCAGCTTCCGAGCAAAATCTACCACTTGCTTTCCCACCTTTGCCGATGATTGGCGATAATGGATCGCCACAACAAATTTCTTCCGCTCTAAACGGGCCCCTTTAAAGTCACCTATTTTTTTCTTCACCGCCTTTTCAGCCTCTTCCAGAGCGGGCAACGCCTCTTTACCCACTTGTTTTTTCATTTCAGGTCCTTCGATGTCCAACCCGTGCGAGCCTGCGTAATAGAGCCCGTCGATATCCACTTTTTCTTTGACATTTTGAAGATCGCGGCCGCTGATGATGGCCACGGTGCAACGCTGGGCCAAATGCTCAATGATTTCCTTCATTTCCCTCGAAAGGGTGGCCTCTTCGGGATCTTCCACGATGGGAGTCAGCGTGCCGTCGTAATCCAGAAAAACGGCCGGTTGCTTCATGCCGAGACGATTGAGAATCTCTTCGTGGTGGTCGAGAGCACAGGAGAGCTTTTCAATGGGTAATCGCTTAAAGCTAATTTCGTCGGCCAGCCTTATTTGATTAAAATCCGATATCACAAAGTGAGCGCCGTGTCTTTCTAATTCGGCCTTTCCGTTATTGCGATTTACACCAATCACTTTGCGAAACATTCCATTTCTCCCTGCCTGCACCCCTGCTTCGGCATCTTCAAATATTGCTGCTTTGTCCGGTGTGATCCCCAAACGTTCGGCGGCTTTCAGAAAAATGTCGGGTTCAGGCTTTCCGTTGAGCTTCAATTTTTCTCGCACTACTCCGTCTACGCGCACATCAAAGAGATGATTGAGGTTGGCCAAATCAAGTATCTTTTTGCAATTTTTGCTCGACGATACCACGGCTGTTTTCATGCCTTTGGCTCTCCATTTCTTCAAATTTTCTTCCACCTCTTCAAAAACGGTAAATCCGTCCTTTTCCAAGAGCTCTTGATAAATCTCATTTTTGCGGTTTCCCAATCCGCAAATGGTTTTTTTACCCGGCTTATCCGAAGGTTTTCCTCGGGGAAGCTGAATGTCCCGAGATTCCAAGAAACTTTGTACTCCATCATACCGGGGCTTGCCGTCGATAAATTCAAAGTAATCCTTCTCTATGTCCAACGGTTTATAGTCTTCTTCCTGAGCTTCCAGAAAAGCGTCAAACATTTTCTTCCAAGCCTTTGCATGGATGGTGGCCGTATCGGTTATTACGCCGTCCAGATCAAAGATCAAGGCTTCTATATTTACAAGCTTATGGGTTTGTTCAGTTGTCAAAGTGTAATGGTTTTTAAATGTTCCAATCGAATTTGTTCTTGAGAAATTTGTAGATCTCTCCAAAAATGAGGACGCTGGAAGAGAGCAGAAATATTACCGCGATATGCAGCCAAGGCAAGTTTCCGAAGGTGAATAGTTCTTGAAAAAATGGCACCTTAAGCACGACCATTTGCAGCACAAGGGAAACGAGAAAAGCAAGTAGGACCCATTTATTGGTCAGGAACCCAATACGAAATACACTCCGATCGGGTGCGCGCATGTTAAAAGCATTGAATAGCTGGGTCATGGCAATGGTAAGAAATGCTCCCGTTCGCGCTATTTCCACACCTTGTGGCAGGTAGTATTTGAAGACCAAAACACTGAGGGTGATCATCAGTCCGCCTACAAGGACGATATAGGGAATCACCGTGCGGTTGAGGATGTGCTCGTCGCGCCCATAGGGTTTTTGCTTCATCACATCTCCGTGGCCCGGCTCCGTGGCGAGGGCCACATCCATGATTCCGTCGGTTACCAGGTTTACGAAAAGGATTTGTGCCGCCAGCAAGGGTAGGGGAAACCCGAGGGCAATGCTGACCACGATGGTCATGGTCGAAGCAAAGTTGGTGGTGATGAGGAAAAAGCTGGTGTTTCTAACGTTTTTGAAAACAATTCTTCCCTCTTCGATGGCATTGACGATCGTAGAAAAATTATCATCAGAGAGCACAATGGCCGCTGAGTCTTTGGCTACGTCTGTTCCTCTTTGTCCCATGGCTATTCCCACATCGGCTCTCTTTAAAGCGGGAGCGTCATTTACGCCGTCGCCCGTCATTCCTACCAGCTCGCCTTCGTCCTGCAGATATTCGGCTATGCGCAATTTGGTGTCGGGATCTACCCGGGCAAATACATTGGTGCTCATCACTTGTTTGCCAAAGGCCTCGCGCTCTTCTTCGATCTCATCGGCCGAGATGGCGCCTTCACCGTCGTCGATGATGCCAACCTGCTCAGCGATGGCAGCGGCCGTTTTTTTGTGATCACCCGTAACCATAATCACCCGAATTCCCGCATCACGTGCTGCCAGAATAGCTTCTTTTACACCGTCTCGAGGCGGGTCGACTATCCCGGTAATGCCCGTCCAAACCAGGTCTGAAATGTCGTCGGTTTCAACGGTCTCTTTATCCTTACTCACTTCCTTGTAAGCAAGGGCCACCACTCGCATGGCATCTTCGGTGAAGGCATCGGTTTTACTTCTTATCTTTTCCCGAAGCTCGTCATCGAGTTCGGCGGCATCCTCTTTGGTGATGATTTTTGAACTCAGATTGAGAATCTTTTCGGGGGCACCCACGGCAAAGATCTCTCGGTGACCGTCGGGATATTCGACCAGCGTCCCCCGATATTTCGCTTCCGAATTAAAGGGGAGGTCATCAACCACTTTCAAATTGGCAAAAGCTTCGTTCATTTGAACCCCGGCTTTGATACTCATTACCTTCAATGCGGCTTCCGTGGGGTCACCGGTCACTTCGATGTGTTCCGGATCGTCGGGCAACTCGTCGGCTTCCTTCAACGATGGTGTTGACTCTTCCGCTTTTTGTTTTGTCTCTTTATCCTGTTTATCTTTTTCCTCTTCCTTTTCATCGTCGGCTCCTTCGGTTTTGTCTCGGGGGGCTTGTTTCTCGTCGTGCACTTTTTCCTCTCCCCGTTTTTCAGGCTCTTTCTTTCCTTCCCGGGAAGGCGCATCTTCCCGATCGTCTTCTACTTCCGTTTTCTGCTTTTTTTCATCGCCGTCGCTGCTTTCCTTCAGGATTTTTTTTTCGGTTTCTTCGTGGTGCTCCTCGATCACTTTTTTACCGTCCTCATAACGGACATCGCGAAACTCTTCTTTTTTATAGATCTCTTTTTTCTCATCGTCCTCGACGATTTTCTTGTCTTTTTTTACCTTTTTGTCTTTTGTGGTTTTTCCCTCATCTTTCTCCTGTTCCTCTTCTTCCTCTTCAACCTCGGCATGTTTTATATTGGCATTGTTGCAATATGCTGCGATGAGTGCCATTTTATCAAAGCGAGAATCTTCCCCGAGTGAGAGATTTTCCTCCTTGGCGGTAATGGTCCCTTTTAGCTGATAGCCCTGCCCCGAAACATCCGTCTCGAGGTCGTTATCGATGAACATCTTCTTTACCGTGAGGACGCTCTCAGTGATGGTTCCCGTCTTGTCGGTGAGGATGGTGGTAACGG
>DATFKV010000504.1:0-7217 GCA_035268465.1 Cryomorphaceae bacterium
TACACCATTCCCGGAAACGCCTACGATATCGGAATGGAAACGCGGTTTTATGACGTTGACGGCATCGTGACTTCCCCGAAGTTGATTTGGGAAATGACTGCCAGACACAACGAGAAAGGAATCGAAATCGAGCGAAACAACTCCACCATCTTTTACAAAGCTGAGGGTGAAGGTCGCGACTACCTGTCCGAAACAAGTGATGACGACGACTTGATTGATGACGAAAAATTGGAGTGGGTTGCCTTCAAGCAACATTTCTTCTCTGCCATTTTAATTGCCAACGGCACTTTTAATCAGGGAGTGAGCTTGGCCAGTAAACCTTTTGAAGAGGAGGTAACTGAATTTACACAATTCTACCATGCAGAATTCCCCGTAGATCCTTCTGCTTCATCTACCGTGCTCTCTGCTCAACTCTTCATGGGCCCCAACGATTATAAGGTGTTGAAGGAATACGGAATGGAGCTGGACAAAGTCATCAACCTCGGTTGGGGAATATTTGGCTGGGTAAACAAGTGGGTGGTCATCCCTATTTTTGATTGGCTCGAAACTACAGGACTTTCTTATGGTATCATTATTTTGATTCTAACGGTGGTCATCAAGTTGGTCCTTTCTCCTTTGACATTCAAAAACTACATGAGCAGCGCCAAGATGCGCGTCATAAAACCCGAGGTAGACGAGATCAACGAGAAGTTTAAAGATGCCGACCCAATGAAAAAGCAGCAGGCCACCATGGACCTGTACCGCAAAACGGGTGTTAATCCATTTTCGGGTTGTATACCTATGGTCATTCAATTGCCCATCTTGTATGCGATGTTCCGCTTTTTTCCTTCGAGCATTCAACTGCGGCATGAGGGATTTCTATGGGCCGACGATTTATCGGCTTACGACAGCATTTACTCTTTGCCTTTTACCGTGCCTTTCTACGGCGACCACGTCAGCCTGTTTACCATCCTTATGGCGGTCAGTATGTTTTTCTACACGATTTACAATACCAACCAAATGCCTCAGCAAAATCAGCCGGGCATGCCCAACATGAAAGTCATTATGTACATTTTCCCGTTCATGATGCTTTTCTTCTTCAATAGCTTTGCCTCAGGATTGAGTTACTACTACTTTTTGGCAAACGTTTTCTCAATCGGGCAAATGTTGGTGATCAAAAATTTCTTCATTGACGAGGATAAAATCCACGCCAAAATTCAAGAGAACAAGAAGAAAAAAGCGAACAAGGGTAAGTCGCGATTCCAAAAGAAATTGGAAGAAATGGCTAAACAAAAAGGCATCAATCCGAACTAATGAGGTACTCGATTCTGTTTTTTTTCATTCTACTTTTCGGCTTAAGCTGCAATTCAAAGAAAGAAGTGGCAGCTGCGGAAGTTCCACAAACTCCTGATACGGTAGTGGTGATGATGGAGACACCCGAACCGAAAGATTCATTGGCCGTGTACTTCGAAAAAACGCCTTGTTTCGGAAGATGTCCTGTTTTCAAAATCAACGTTTACAAAAGCGGTTTTGCTACATACGAAGGCTTAAACTTCGCCGAAAAAATGGGACTTTACGCCTATCGTTTTAGCGAAGAAGATTTAGAGAAGGTGTTCGATATGGCCAAGGCCATCGGATACTTTGAATTGGATTCAGAATACAACGATCCAAGAGTAACAGACCTCCCTTCTACCATTTCAGAAATTAAACTCAACGGCCAATCGCACAGAGTAAAGGCCAGAATGGGGGTCCCTCAATCACTGAAGGATTTTCACGAGAATTTGGGCATCATGCTCAATGAGCGAGACTGGAAACCATACTCGCTTCGCTAGAAAAAACGGCGACGAAGAAGTAGTAAATCATCACTCCACAGTAGATCAGTTTTAGACCTGTTCCGACTAAAAAGCCCAAGAACGAGCCCGTCGCACTTTTCAATGCTTTCTTGAATTCTTTCCTGTTGGCAAGAATCTCGCCGATCAAAGCACCTGCAAAAGGTCCGATAATTAAACCCAGCGGTGGAAAGAACAGCCCTACGATCAAACCTACGGTAGAACCCGTTACCCCGGCTTTGGTCCCTCCGAATTTTTTAGTTCCCCAGATGGGAATGAAGTAATCCAAAACCGTAATGGCGATCACAATCAATGCGGAAACGACCAGAAAGGTGGTAGTGTACTCGGCGTAATCAGTGAAATGGAGAATTAAAATTCCTACCCAAGATAAAATCGGGCCAGGCAAGACGGGCAGGATGGCGCCGAGTAGTCCGATAATCAAAAACAAGCCACTCAATATGGCCAGCGCTATTTCCATAGGATTAGGTTTATTGCGAACTTACATTTTTTAACGGTGGTCGCACAGATTCTCAACCGCTTTTTGGTTTGCCAAAAAATGTGGATTTTTGCGCTTTCCATATATACACGACATGAGCATTACGGCCATCTCCCCCATCGATGGGAGATACGCATCCAAGACATCGAGTCTCATTCCCTATTTTTCAGAATTCGCTTTGATCAAATACCGCGTTCGTGTGGAGATCGAGTACTTCTTGGCTCTTACAAAACAACCCATCGGCGCGTTGGCAGATTTTCCAAAGGAATCTGAAAATGAGATCAGAAAGATATACCGAGACTTTTCTGAAGCCCACGCCGAAAAGGTGAAAGGCTTCGAGGCCGTGACCAACCATGACGTAAAAGCCGTAGAGTACTTTATTAAGGAGTCATTTGAAGATTTGGGGCTTCAGCGATACAACGAGTTTATCCATTTCGGGCTAACTTCTCAAGACATCAACAACACCTCGGTACCGGTGTCGATTAAAGAATGCTTTGACGAGGTTTGGTTTCCGCTTTTCGAAGAAGTTTGTGACACCCTTTCGAAAATGTCGATTGAGTGGAAGAATGTGCCCATGCTAGCCCGCACCCACGGCCAGCCTGCCTCCCCCACCCGACTGGGCAAGGAAATACAGGTTTTTGCCGAAAGGCTGAAAACACAAGCGGAGGGATTGAAAAATATTCCGGTATGTGGAAAATTTGGCGGAGCTACGGGAAACTTCAACGCTCATTTCGTGGCCTTCCCCGAAATTGACTGGGTTGATTTTTCGAATCAGTTCCTAAAGAATAATTTAGGGATTGAGCGATTACAAACAACCACTCAAATAGAGCATTACGATCAGTTGGCGGCGCGATTTGATGCTTTCAAACGAATCAATACCATCCTGATGGATCTCTGCCGCGACATTTGGCACTATGTTTCTCTCGATTATTTCAAGCAGTCTATCAAAAAGGGCGAGGTGGGATCTTCGGCCATGCCGCATAAGGTAAACCCGATTGACTTTGAAAATGCCGAAGGAAATCTGGGTTTGGCAAATGCCGTTTTGGAACACTTGTCTGCCAAACTTCCCATATCCAGACTGCAGCGCGACTTGACCGACAGCACCGTACTTCGAAATATAGGTATGCCTTTTGGCTACAGCCTGGTAGCCCTACAATCATTAAAAAAGGGATTGGGAAAGCTTCTTTTGAACGAAGAGACTTTTCTTGCCGACCTGGACAAAAACTGGAGTGTAGCTGCCGAAGCAATTCAGACTATCTTGAGGCGCGAGGGTTACGAAAAACCTTACGAAGCTCTGCGAGATCTTACTCGCACCAACGAGACGATCAATCGCGAGAGTCTTCACGCCTTCATAGACCGACTGAAAGTGAGCGAAAAAGTAAAAAGCGAATTGAAAGAGATCACCCCTTTTAACTATTTGGGCATCCAATTGGTGCAAGAATGAAAGGATTCATTCAAATACTGAAGCTTCTCAAAAATTACAAATCCGAGGTAGCCGGCAACTTGTTTTTCAATGTTTTGGCCACCATTTTTTCGCTTTTTTCTCTGGCTGCGGTAGCCCCTTTTCTGACCATACTTTTTAGTTCTGACGAGTTGACCCTTCCCGAGACGGCTCCGGAGTTCGGATTCACTTCCTCGCAGTTTCTTCAGTTCGCCGATTATCAGATCAGTGCTTTTATTTTGGAAAACGGACCCCGATTAGCCCTGATTTACTTTTGCATTTTCATCGTGGTTATTTTCACTTTGAAAAACATCACTCGTTTCATGACCATGTATTTTCTTGCGCCGATACGCATCGGAGTGATCAGAGATGTGCGTGAGGCCATGCACCGAAAGATTTTGAAATTGCATCTGGGCTATTACAGCGAAGAACGAAAGGGAGACATTATATCAAGAGTTACTTCTGACGTAAATGAGATTGAGAACTCCATCATCTCTTCGATGGAAATGGTATTTCGCGACCCGATCTTGATTGTGACCTATCTCGCCACGATGTTCTTTATGAGCTGGAAGCTGACCATCTTTGTATTGATTTTGCTACCGATCAGCGGCATACTCATTTCAATTATTGGCCGAAAACTAAAGGGTGCTGCGCGGAGCGGACAATCGAAGTTGGGTGAAGTGCTTTCGGTATTTGAGGAGTCGCTGGGCGGACTGCGGGTCATCCAAGCCTTCAACGCGCAGGATGCCACCCAAACTCGCTTTGACCGAAAGAACCAAGAATTTTTTACCCTGATGGTGAAGCTATTTCGGAAGCATTATCTGGGCAGTCCTCTCACCGAAATTCTCAGCTCTATTACTTTGGCCATTCTTATTTTTTACGGCGGGCAATTGGTTTTGGAGGCAGGTGAGAACGGCTTTACAGGCGAATTTTTTATCACTTTCATATTGATCTTTTCGCAAATCATTACCCCGGCAAAATCATTTAGTCAGGCTTACTTTAAAATTCAAAAAGGATTGGCCTCTGTAGAACGGGTGAATGATGTTTTGGATGCAGAAGAAAAAATCCAAGAGCCAGAAAGCGCCATTGACCACCCCGAATTTAAAGACAAAGTCGAGTTACGGAATGTTGGCTTCAATTACGGCAGTAAAAAAGTATTGAAGGGCATTGATTTGGAAATCAAAAAAGGAGAGACGGTAGCCCTTGTGGGCCCTTCAGGCGGAGGGAAAAGTACGCTGGCCAACTTAGTCCCTCGGTTTTATGATGTTACGGAAGGGGAAATCAGCATCGACGGAATTGACATTCGTAAGATATCTCTGACTCAACTTAGAGGAATGTTCGGAGTGGTTTCGCAGGAGTCTATTCTCTTTAACGATACCATTGCCAATAACATCTTAATGTCAAAACCGGGAGCGACTCGAGCAGAGTTGATTCAGGCCGCCGAAATTGCCAACGCCTACGAATTTATCGAGAGATTGGAAGAGGGGTTTGAGACGAACGTGGGTGATGCGGGAAGCAAGCTCAGCGGCGGACAAAAGCAAAGGGTAAGCATTGCGAGGGCGGTCTTAAAAAATCCTCCGTTCCTCATTTTAGACGAAGCCACCTCTGCACTGGACACCGAGTCAGAAAGGTTGGTACAAGATGCGATCAACAAATTGATGAAGAATCGAACTTCATTGGTTATCGCTCACCGCCTCTCCACCATTCGCCATGCAGATAAAATTGTGGTCTTAGAGGGAGGCCACATCGCAGAAATGGGAACTCATGAGGAGCTTTTAAAAGCTGAGGGAGTGTACCACAGATTGCATCAAATGCAAACCTTCCAGTAAACTCACTCCGCAGTATTTCGACGGGACATCTTTTCGGCTTCTTTTTCTTTGTTGAAATCGATGGCATCTTTTCGATACCCCACAAAGAAATTTATCCAAATGATTCTTGAGAAGCGGTAAATGAGTGGCAGAAGAACGACGAGAAGAATGATCCCTAAAATTAGAAAGAGAAAGCCATCTTCGAAGAAATCAAATTCCATCAATCCGATCAGATCAAAAACAGTCAGGGCAACATACAGTGCCACCCATATGGCAACGGTAAGTGCATAGCTCACGTATGCCGCACCAAAATAGAAGCCCGGTTCGCGCTCGAAGTTTTCACCACATACCTGACACCGCTTGTGCAGTTGGGTAAATCCTTTGGCATAAGAGGCCTTCTGCTTAAAAAACTTGCCCTCTTGGCAACGCGGACAAGTAAATGTAAAAATGGAGTATAACTTAGTTCCTTTCAATCCCATAAGAAGTCGTAAAGATAGAGAGGAAATTGAGATTACAGGTGATCAAAGTCGCAAACAACCGAGGGTTCAGGTTGAAAACTTTGTTGATAATAGAATTGGCTCCCCCTTCAAACCAACCCTTCTTTGCCGTTAATTTTGTTTAATTATAGGTTCGACTCACAAAACCGCTTTAGTAGTATGATCACCTTGTTCGGGAAGAAAAAACTCACAGAAGAGAAAGTAGCCAACATATTTGTCAATGGGGTCCAGCTATTGATCGACGAGGGTTTTGAGGATGTAGTAGGATTGATTAATGATTCACCTGAGTTCCTTGCCCCTCCCAATTTAGACCCTGAGGATAGCGGTGCATTTACTGTCATTGTACTGGCCGGAAACTTACAAGTGATCCCCCGTTATTTTGAAGGTGGGCAAGACCGCCGTATTACTCAGTACATTTTGGAAAAGTTCGCCGATCTATACGAAACGGATAAAATGAATTTGGCCCAAATGGTGAGCGAGACACGCAAGCTCATGATGCGCAAAAATCACCCGAGTAAAAGCGTTACCAATGCCATGGCCCGAACTGTGTTTTGCCGTTATGAATTGAACAGATATCAGGAAAAGTATTTTAGATCATTGGATTCTCCTAATCCAATTTTAATTCAGCGGCTCAAAGAAGCCATGGAAACTTTTCTTTGGAATTGGGATACGCTCTTAGAAAAATACAAAGTGGTTCAGGCAGGCTGATTCGCCGCTTTCAAACCAAATTTTTCCTCTGCCATATCGCATATCTGGCCACCAATAGCCAGTGAGGCTGTGGCTGCAGGAGAGGGGGCATTCAGCACATGAATACTGTTCTTCCCATACTCTATCCGAAAATCGTCGCGAGTGTCTCCATCCGTACCCAAGAGCAGCGCACGCACCCCTGAACGACCGGGCTTCAAATCATCCATGGTTAATGAAGGGACAAGTCTTTGGAGCGTCTTGAGAAAAAGCTTCTTGGAGAAAGCACGACGGTATTCATCAATACCAAACTTCATGTTTTTGAAAAAGAGTTTCCAGGTTCCGCCGTAGGTCAAGGCATCAAACGAGTCACGCAAGCTAAAATCAGTTTTTCCGTAGCCTTCCCGCTTAAAAGTGAATACCGCATTGGGACCGCACTCAATTTCTCCGTTGGTCATCCTGGTGAAGTGAACGCCCAGGAAA
>DATFKV010000505.1:0-4096 GCA_035268465.1 Cryomorphaceae bacterium
TTACATCGCATTTGATGAAGTGAATATTGTCGTGAACCCCTTGAGGGATTTTATCCGGACTACCGGTCTGAAAATTATCGACAATAACAATAGAGTTCTCAGAATCTTCCGATAGGCGCATTGCCAAATCGCTCGCGATAAACCCTGCACCACCCGTTACTAATATTCTTCTCATTTCTTTCTATTTGCTAGTACTTCAACCGTTTTGAGCCATCTTGATACCGTCATATTTCTTCCCATATCTCGGCTGGACGCTGCCATCTCGCGCAAAGCAGTATCCGATAAATTCATTATTTCAGATAAGGCCTTTTGCAAATCTTTTTTATTCTTCGCTTTGAAGCTAAAGCCGTTTTGACCTTCTTCCAAAAATGCCGTTGCGGAATTCACCTTATCTGACAATAGCAGCGGGAAGCCTGCAGCGGCAAATTCGTGAACGACTACACCCCAAGGCTCTTTATGACTCGGTAGCACAAAGATACCTCCTTTGGCCATAAACTCTTTCATTTCTGACGGTTGGAGAAAGCCGTGGTGAAAGATGGCAGGATGACTCAATCTTTGATCCCAGAGCTCTCCCGTACCCACGCAATGCAGTTCCCAATCTTGGGCATTCAACTCAGAGAACGCAGTCCACAAATCAAAAATACCTTTAAACTCGAGGTATCGACCCACATAAACGAGACGTTTGGGAAAATCTCCTCTTTCATTTTTTGTGGGAAGTTGGATAAAGGAGACCTCATCGGCCGTGTAGAAACCGGTAAAAATCTCGTTTCTACGAAAGCCCATTTTCTCGGCGTAAACTTTTTGAGGCTCACCCGATACGAAGGCATAATCGAATAGCTTTTTATACCTGGCCCTCGCTCGAAGCGAAGAGGCTCTCTCTCTGAGTTTGCCCAAAAAGGCATTGTCGGAAATGAGGACTCTGTTGATATCAAAAGGCACGGATTGCATGGCGGATATGTATCCTTCATCAATCCAACCGCTACAAAAAACAGCCTGGGGATCAACGTTTCTGACGAGATCTTTTATGCCCTCAACATCCAATTCATTGCGATCGTAATAGTGAGCTTTCGGCGACTTATCGAATTCAAACGGGGCTTCGGGGTTAACGGGATAGGCCACCACGTGCACTTCCGCTCCGGAAGCCGCCAAGCGCTCAAAGCAATTGCGGATATAGCCCGCCAGTTCGGTATACAGGAAGACTACCCTCATACCAAGGCGGGAGTTTGAGATTTCTCTTCTTCGTCGACTTCTGCCGTGAAGATATTGTCGGTTAAAATCGTCAAGCCGATAAAAAATAAAATGGAAAATGGATTGAGCGAGGCTGCCAACCAAGATTCCGGAAGAATACTAAACATCACGAGCCAAAGAAACGGAAAAGCCAAACGAGAACGTGAAGCTCCTTTAATTACATTTAAAAAGATGGCTCTTAAAAAAAGAAGCAATCCGACAATGCCCGTATTCAGCCAAATTTGCAAGTAGGTATTGTGCACACCTCCTTGGTGTCCTAAATCATTCAAGGCCTCTTGGTTTTTGGCCATAATCCATTCGTCAAATGCAAATCCTCTTCCAAACCAAAAATTGTCTTGAATCGTTTGCCAAGCGAGCTGCCAGGCTATCTCTCTACCCGATCCTCCTTCGAGCGTATCTACACGAAAAAATTCCGAGAGTCCTAAGCTACTGATGATCGAAACAAGATTGGAAGCGATGAGTTCCGAAACGATGGCCGTCCCCAAGAAAGCCATGAAGCCAATCACGGGCGATACGCGGTATAGCCTTGTGAAAACAAAAAAGATAATGACCGCAATAATGGAAGTGCGTGAACCCGCCAGTACCAGCGACACCAATGCCGGAATGATCAGCCACCTCAAATCATTCTTGGCAAATAAGTTGGGATAAATGTCCCGTGCCAAATAGACCAAGGCGATGACCAAGGAAGCAAAGATCCCCAACCCGTTGGGGTTTCCGAATACGCCGCGAAATCGTCCACCGCGAGCATAGGTGTAACCCGGATCGGCAAGTTCCAAAACAAAACCCATCAAAATCATGAAGGCTGCGAAAAAGATGATACTTCGAATGGCATCGGTACCGTGATCATCGTATGCCTTGATCACGAATTGAGGTACGATGAAGATGAGCAGGATATAAGAGAGGGTTTTCTGAACCGCCAAAAACGGGATCGGAGACTGCAGCATTCCGATGAGTCCGGCCACGATAAACGGAAGAAAATAAAAGTAAATCCGATTGATCTTTGGAAACCGTTTGCGCTCAATGACCGCGATCGCCGCAAGAGCCAGAATGTAAATATTCTTGAAAGCCTTGGCAAAATCGGTAGTGCTGTTGATAGTGTCACTGAGAATGAGAATGAAAAGAAAACCCATCAAAAGTTCGAGAAACATGAGTTTTCGCCAAAGCATAATCAAGCTAAGGCCGGCCACGACATAAAAGGCCGGAGCGCTGAATCGTCCGATGACGAACCAAACGAGAAAGAGGAGTATCGCACCTTTATTTTCAGAGAGAAATCGGAGCATGAATCAGTTAACTCAGCGTAAAGGTAATCTTCTCGATGGCGTCAAGATTTTTTTGTGCAATAGCCGACCAGAGATAGTTTTCAGAAATGATACTCAAACTGTTTTTTCTAAGTTTCATCAAATCTGAAGCGTCCATTTCAGCCATTTCGGTGAGCGCCGCTGAAAGGGCTGCCTTATCATGTGGTAGAATCAAAAGGCCGTTCTCTTCTGAAACCATCATAGGTACGGCACCTACAGAAGTAGCCAAGACGGCCAATCCGCGTGACATGGCTTCCAAAATAACATTTGGCATCCCTTCGGAATGACTGGGAGCCACCAGTACCTGGCAAGTATCAATGATGTCTCGAAGCGCACTTGAGTCTTTCACCTCTCCGTGGTAGATGCAATTAGCAGATTTAATTTGCTTCACCCTTGGAATCGGGCCGACAAAATGGAATTCTATGGGCAGTTTGCTGATCAAGTCACTCAAAGTCTTCAACTCATCAAGACCTTTTCTTTTTTCGTTTCTGCCGATAAACAAAAACCTTCTTTTCCCTTTCTCCTCCTTCGGCTCAGGCACCAGCCAACCATCATCAATACCCGACCCGATGGAAACGATGTTTTCGGGGTCAACCCCGATTTTCTCGATGATCGCATTGATCTCGCCACCATAGGAAAATACCGCATCGGCGTGGCGGTTGATAAAAACCACGGGGGGCCGAAGCATAAACTGTTGAATTTTTCCTTTCAGCTTCTTGTTTTTCTGGAACATCTCGTAGCCGTGAAATTTCACTCCTACGGGCGCCATATGTTTTCCCTTCTTCTTATGTTCGAGCAAGCACCAAGCGGTAAAGCCCTTGCAATAGATAAAGTCGAACTTGCCCCACCTCTCTTTGAGGAGCTCGTATACCTGGCAAGAATAGCGGTACGACTCCCTCAGGTAGTGACCGGGAACACTAGGAGTGGTTGGAAACCGCAAGGTGAATAACTCGAGTTGCTCAGCCGTCGCTTCCAAATGCCGGTAGACTTCATCTTTGGGCGGAAACGAATCGTCGCCATAAACGCAGTGCACCAAGGTAATTTTCACCCCTTCCCGAAGAAGGTTTTTCACCAGATGAAAGGAATGACGCTGCATTCCCCCGGTGACAAAGGGTGTTATTCCATCCGTGATTACCGCTATGTGCATGCTTTCAAAACTTTTTTTGCCGCCGTGTCCCAAGTATACTCCAGCAGTACTTTCTCGTGCCACGAAACGGCAATTTTTTCTCTCAGACCGCGGTCATTGACCAATTTTTGGATCGCCGCTTTTAAAGCGGTTGGATTCGGTTCTACCAAAATACCGTTTTCGCCATCAGTCATCACGTCTCTTAAGGGGCCCAGATCAGGCGCGATGACCGGCTTTTTCATCAAACCGTACTCAAATATCTTTACGGGCGAACCGTACCAGTTGCTGTCGGGCATGCAGCAAATGTCCATGTTTTCTACAAAAGGATAGACCTCTCTGTGGGGAACACTTCCGGTAAAAATACAGCGATCCAAAACTCCCCTACTAAGTGCCTGTGCCTTAAGCTCCGGCAAAGCCGAGCCAT
>DATFKV010000506.1:0-2994 GCA_035268465.1 Cryomorphaceae bacterium
ATTGGTTTATATCGAAGCGTTCCCTCTAAAAGAAGAAGCACTTGAAGCAGAAAGATTTTACAAATCTCTCGAAGGAGGTACTCGATTAAAATCTATCCTTTTTGAGAAAGGAATTTTCGATCATGAGGGGAAATTAAATTAGTCCACAGGGATGGAGCGGTTGGTAGCTCGCCCGTACGGGAGGTCGTCAGTTCGAGTCTGGCCCCCGCTACTAATAAAAGAGGTCGGTTTTACCGACCTCTTTTTTTTGACCAATCGACAGATGTATTATTTCTACGTTCTCTATTCTCTCAAAGACAAAAAGCTGTACAAAGGCATTACTTCCGACATTGCCCAGAGATTTATCAGGCACAATTCAGGTGGAAATAAAAGCACGGCACACAGAAAGCCTTTTGCATTGGTTTATATCGAAGCGTTCCCTCTAAAAGAAGAAGCACTTGAAGCAGAAAGATTTTACAAATCTCTCGAAGGAGGTACTCGATTAAAATCTATCCTTTTTGAGAAAGGAATTTTCGATCAAGAGGGAAAATTAAATTAGTCCACAGGGGTGAAGCTGTTGGTAGCTCGCCCGTCCCATGCGGGTCATCTCAAAAGAATGAACGGGAGGTCGTCAGTGCCCGCTAGCGAAAAAGCCGTTCAATCATGAGCGGTCTAACCTATTTTCATCAATGGTTGGGTTCCAAAAAGAGACTACGTCATTACCTCAATCCTCCAACTTCACCGTCAAATCTTCCCACTCCTCCATTTTTTTCTCGAGTTTCTTTCGAGCGGCTTCCAGCGCTGAATTGTGAGATTGAATTTTCTCTGCGTCCGTATGATCCAGGTTGGCAGCTTCCCTTTCCAGCTCAGCGATTTGGTTTTCCGCCTTTTCAATTTCTTTTTCCAAAGAAGTCAATCGTTTGTTCAATTTCCACTTCTCTTTTTCCGATACTCCCGAGCTTTTTTTGGCTTTCGCTTTGGGAGTGTTTTTGATGTATTCGTACTGTTTGATACTATCCGATCGCTTCTTTTCGAGAAACTCAGAAATTGATCCGGGAAATGTTGTAATGGACGAGTCGTGCATCTCAATTACAGGATTTGCCAAGCCTTGGAGAAAATCTCTGTCGTGTGAAACCACGAGCAATGTACCGTCATAAGCCATAATGGCTTGTTTGAGTACCTCTTTGCTCCGCATGTCCAAGTGATTGGTTGGCTCATCGAGAATTAAGAAGTTGTATTGGTGAAGCATCAGCTTACAAAGTGCCAGCCGCGCCTTCTCTCCTCCCGACAGGACTTTCACTTTTTTAAAAACATCGTCGCCACTAAACATAAAAGCTCCCAAAAGCGACCGCACCTTCTTGCGGTACTCTCCTGTTGCTTCATTCTCTATGACTTCCAGAGCCGTGAGGTTGGGGGGCAACTCATCACTTTGATTTTGGGTGTAGTATCCAACGTCGACATTATAGCCCAATTCACATTCACCCTCATACCCGGTTTCACCGGCAATGACCTTCGTCATTGTAGTTTTGCCCACTCCGTTTTTTCCAATAAGAGCTACTTTCTGTCCTCTGAGTATCTCGAAGTCAAGACCTTTAAAAATCTGTTTTGGGCCGTATGACTTTGAAAGTCCAACTCCTTTTACTACTACTTTTCCGGAGCGAGGGGCAGGCTGAAATCGAAAATCCATGGCAGAGTCATCCTCTTCATCCACTTCAATGCGTTCCATTTTGTCCAACTTCTTAATCAAACTCTGAGCGAATGCCGCCTTATTGGCCTTCGCTCTAAATTTATTAATCAGATCTTCGGTTTGCTTTATTTCCTTTTCCTGATTTTTTTTGGACTCAATCTGTTTCTCAATAACGTCCCTCCGAAGCTCTACAAATCGCGAATAAGCCGCGTTGTAATCAAATGATGATCCATTGATCAATTCGACCGTTCGATTGGTCACATTGTCTAAGAAAAGACGGTCGTGCGAGATGAGAACCACCGCTCCCGAATAATTCTTCAGGTAATCTTCCAGCCATTGGATTGATTCTATATCCAAGTGATTGGTGGGCTCATCTAAAAGCAAAAGATCCGGTTTTTGAAGAAGGATTTTGGCCAAGGCCACTCTCATTTGCCATCCTCCACTAAAAGCCGAAAGGGGCTTTGCGAATTCTTCCTTAAGGAATCCCAGTCCAAGCAGAACAAGCTCAATTTGCTGATCTTGAGAATCCACATCATAAATTCCAAGCTGGGTGGAAATTCGATTTAATTCTTCCGCTAGATCCATGTATGAGTCACTCTCATAATCTTCTCGTTCCCCCAGTTCCTTCGAAATGGATTCGATCTTCCTTTCCAGGTGTTGGGTTACTTCAAAAGCCTTTGAAACTTCTTCCTTGACGGAGAGGTCGGAATTGAAGGCCAACTCTTGAGGTAGGTAGCCTATTCCGTATTCCTTCGGCTTGGAAACTTGTCCCTCGTCAATTCCCTGCTCGCCGATAATGACTTTGAACAAAGTCGTTTTACCTGCGCCATTCTTTCCTACAAGCCCGATTTTATCCGTTTCTCCGATAAACAAATCGATCCCATCAAATATGGGACGTTGGGCAAAATTCAAACGTATATTTTCTAGTCTAAACATAAAGCAAAAAAGCACCATGCGCTAGCATGATGCTTCTGAATTCAATTTGTAAAAGCGATTAAAAACTCCAAAGATCATGTTCCATAACAAATAACTTCTCCTTCACCTCTTCCGCTTTGAGCAGACGATCAATTCCGGAGTAAACGTCATCTAATTTACGGTCATAAACATTGGACTCTTTGACAATCGTCGAGTTAAACATTCTCTCTTGAAACAAGTCATCGAATGAGCGCCGTTCAGCGTCGTTAAATCGATTGAACGAATCCCAATTGGCAAATACATATCTGCACTCAGGAAAGTACAACCAAAATAATGTCTCATACGCTCCCGTCGCTTCACCGCTTTCATCTCTTCGCTCTTTTAGAGGAGCTATGCCGATGATACGGATGTAT
>DATFKV010000507.1:0-7696 GCA_035268465.1 Cryomorphaceae bacterium
CAAAACGCAAGGACAGTGGATCAAAAACGCTGATGTTCCCGAAACCTGGCCATTCTCATTCGAATATGGAAACCATTCTTGGACGGCTCTTTTGGGTCTGAGTCCGTTTAAGCACATAGGTGTATTTCCCGAACAGGCCGAACACTGGCATTATTTAATGCAGAAGGTTAAAAAGGGAGATCGTGTTTTGAACCTCTTCGGATACACGGGAGCGGCCAGTCTCTCGGCCGCCGCCGCAGGAGGAGACGTCTTCCACGTCGATTCGTCCAAATCTATTGTAAAAAAAGCCGGTGAAAATGCCGGTGAAAGTGAAATTGACGGAATTCATTGGGTAGTGGAAGATGCGCTGGCTTTTGCCAAAAAAGAGGTCAAGCGCGGGAACAAGTATCGATTCATTATTATGGATCCTCCCATTTATGGCAGAGGAAAAAAAGGCGAACACTGGAAGCTGGAGGATTTATTGCCCGAATTGGTGGAAACCACTGCGAGGCTCCTTTCCCGAAAAGGAATTCTCATTCTGAACACCTATTCTCCGAAAGTCGGATTAGAAGACATGGAACAAACAGCAAACGAATCAGGTTTACGCGTAATCAAGAAAGGTTGGCTCTCGGTTGAGGCGGGAACAAGAAAGCTCAACCTTAGCCGTTTTGTAGTATGCGCTTCTGCTTAACAATCGTTAACTTGGTCGCTTAACACTTTGTATTTCCAAAGCGTTTATTAAAACAGTCATGGCAGATTCATATAGGAATTTGATTGAGAAATTAGATGCATTCATCCGCAGGTACTACCTGAACGAGATGATTCGCGGTGGATTGTACTTTTTGGGAATAGGCATCAGCGCGCTTCTTATTGCTTCTGCGCTCGAGTATTTCGGGCGCTTTTCGGGCGGGGTGCGTGGTGTGCTTTTCTTCACATTGGTGTCAGTCTTTCTAATTTTGCTCGTGCGGTACCTCATCATTCCCGGGTTAAAACTTTTTCGACTGGGATCGATCATTTCCCACGAACAGGCATCGACGATTATCGGAAAGCACTTTCCCGAGGTAAAAGACAAGTTGCTCAATACCCTTCAGTTGCACCGACAGGCAGAAAAAACAGGGGTCGACAATTCGCTGCTCATTGCGAGTATTGAACAAAAAACTACTGAGTTGAAGCCCGTTTCCTTTCAGGCTGCCATCAATTTTTCCGACAATAAAAAGTATCTGAAGTATGTCCTTCCTCCGGTTGGTTTGGCATTGATTCTATTGGTGATTTCCCCGGCCATCTTGACGGAAGGAACCCAGCGAATCGTAACCTACAATCAGGATTATACCCCGAAAGCTCCGTTTGATTTCAACGTGCTGAACCAGTCACTTACCGTACCCGGAAATAAAGATTTCACGCTGGAAGCCAAAGTAGACGGCGATTACATTCCCCAGACGGTAAAGATTGAATTGGGTGGAAAAGCCTTTCGATTAAATCACGAAGGGAGCGGACGATTTACTTATACCTTTCGGAATGTCCGCAACGATGTGCCCTTTCGATTTTACGCCGATGGATTCTACTCCTCTGACTATCTCATATCGGTTCTTCCGCCTCCCGTCGTTCGACAGATGAAAATTGAGGTGAATTACCCCGGTTACCTGAATCAGGATGACGAAACTTTTACCAATCGAGGAAACATTCAAGTGCCCGAGGGTAGCCAAGTCGCCTGGAAATTCACTACAGAGAATACTGAAAAGCTTTACTTCGCCATTGGTGATTCATCGATGACCCCACAAGTTGGTGATGAGGGTATTTTTATTTTCTCTCAGCGCATGTTCAACTCAGTGGCTTATGACATCAGCGCGTTTAATGCCAAAGCCGGGTCAGCCGATACCGTTTCTTACCGATTGGATGTAGTAAAAGATGCCTTCCCTAAAATAAACGTTGACGAAACCGCTGACTCAACAGATGAGCGCCGAATTTTCTTTGGTGGTTCGGTTTCGGATGACTATGGTATAAAGCGCTTGGTTTTTCATTACGCTGTCATCTCTGGCGATGGTGAACGAAAGAGTCACCAAGAGACCTTGCAAATCAATTCCTCAGAAACTCAAGAGTTTTTCCATTACAAAGACTTTAGCGAGTCCATTAAAGCCCCGGGAGAATCTGTGGAGTACTATTTCGAAGTTTGGGACAATGATGGAGTGAATGGAAGTAAATCAAGCCGCACTACCAAAAAAACGTACCAAGCTCCGACGGAAAGTGAGCTGGACGACTCTCGAAAAAAGAGTTCTGAAAATATCAAAGAGCAGCTGGAGAAAAACATCGAAATGGCTTCTGAACTTCAAGATGAGCTGGAAGAGCTGAACAAAGAATTGCTGAAGGATAAAGAGCTGGATTGGCAAGACAAGAAACGGGTAGAGGATTTGCTGGAAAAGCAGAAAAAACTTGAGAATAACATTGAGTCCATGCGCAATGAGCGAAAGCAGATGCAGCAGAAGCAGGAGAACTACATGGAGACGAACGAGCAGATTCTTGAAAAGCAGAAACAGTTGGAAAAGATGTTTGACGAACTCATGAGCGATGAAATGAAGGAAATGTATCGCAAGATGGAGGAAATGATGCAAGAGCTCGATCAAGAGAAACTGATGGAGCAGCTCGAGAACATGGAGATGAGCGCGGAAGAATTGGAGAAGGAGCTGGATAGAAATCTGGAAATTTTCAAGCAGCTCGAAGTGGAGCAGGAGTTTGAACGCAATATGGAAAAACTCAAAGATTTGGCTGAAAAGCAAAAAGACTTGAGTGAAAAATCCAAAGACAAAAATGAAGACAGCGAGAAGCTTAAGGAGGAGCAGGAGAAGCTGAACGAAGAATTTAAAGAACTTCAAGAAGACATGGACGAGCTGGAGGAGAAGAACGAGGAACTGGAGCAACCTTTAGAAATGCCCGATACAGATGATCAGGAGAAAAGCATCGAAGAAAAAATGGAAGATTCTTCTGAAAAACTCGATCAGGGCAAAAAGAACAAGGCTTCGGAATCGCAGCAAGGAGCCTCTGAGGAGATGGAACAATTGGCACAGCAAATGGAGAGTGCGATGGAATCGGCACAGTCTCAATCTGCTCAAGAAAACATGGAAGATCTTCGGGCTCTATTGGAAAATGTAATTCAACTGAGTTTCGACCAAGAAGAAGTGATGGAAAACCTGAAAGTGTTGGAGAGAGATGATCCGGCATACGTCGAAGCAGGCCGCAAGCAACGTAAAATCAAAGATGACAGCCAGATGGTGGAAGACTCCCTTTTTGCACTTAGCAAACGGGTGCCACAGATTGAATCTATTGTAAACGAGGAGATTTCATCGATCAATCAGAACATTGGTAAGGCTTTGGAAAACATCGGCGAAAGACAAACGGCCAGCGCTACAAGTCGCCAACAGTATGTAATGACGTCTTACAACAATTTGGCTCTTTTGCTCGACGAAGCACTGAAGCAGATGCAAATGGCAATGGCCAATCAAATGCCCGGAAAAGGAAATTGTGAAAACCCAGGCGGCCAAGGAAAAAACCCGTCCCCCGGAAAAATGGGCAAGATGCAAGACGAAATGGGTAAAAAGCTGGAGGAGATGATGAAGCAAATGCAGAAGGGCCAGCAGCAGGGCGGCCAAAAACCGGGCTTCAAACCCGGAATGGGAAATCAAGGAATGAGCAAGGAAATAGCCAAAATGGCGGCTGAACAGGCGGCGATTCGCAGAGAAGTAGAACGCATGGCGCAAGAGCTAAACCAAAAAGGCAAAGGCGAAGGAAAGGGGCTACAAGACATCGCTCAAGAAATGGAAGAACTCGAAAAAGATTTGGTCAATCAAGAGATTACCCGGGAGTCAATACAGCGACAAGAAGACATAATGATTCGCCTTTTAGAATCAGAAAAAGCTATGCGGGAACGGGAATATGACGACAAGCGCGAAAGCAATACTCCGGGTGTATATGAACCTAGTAACCCCGAGAACTATTTAGAGTATAAAAGACAGAAATCACGCGAGGTAGAATTGCTGCGAACGGTTCCCGCAGATTTGAAGCCATATTACCGTGACAAGGTGAATGATTATTTTCTTAATTTTGAGATCAACAATTGATGAATACGACCCAATCAGCTAAAATGGAGACCATAGAGTTTGCTTCAAAAGGTGAGAACATCACCATAATCGAGCGCCTAATCGACGACTTGTGTGAGAAATACCATATTCAGGAAGAACACTATGGAAATATATTGATCGCGCTCACTGAGGCAGTCAATAATGCCATTTATCATGGCAACAAGCAAGACCCTGATAAAAAAGTGGTAGTGAAATACCATGCTGATGAGGACGAATTCCGATTTATTATTGAAGATGAAGGACCGGGGTTTGATTATGAAAACGTTCCCGATCCGACGTCTCCCGAAAACATCGAAAAGCCAAACGGCCGAGGAGTATTCTTGATGCGTCATCTCTCAGATGAAATTGGTTTTGACGATGACGGTCGCATAGTGACAATGGAATTTAAATCACTCTCAAAACCTATTTCGGTTGATGCGTAATGACGGCTCCCGTTCATTTTCACGTAGAACATCCCGATTATAATTTCACCCAGCCGTACGAAATTAGCGAATGGATTCGCTCGTGTTGCAGCGAAGAAAATGTGGAGATTGAACAGCTAGATTTTATCTTTTGTACAGATGAGGATTTATTAGAGATAAACATTAATCATCTGAATCACAATTATTTAACTGACGTCATTACTTTTCCTTATTTGGAAGGAAAAAAGATTCAAGGCGATATATTTATAAGCATTGACAGAGTAAAAGACAATGCCAAAGAATTGCGAATAGAATGGCAAGATGAGCTCTGTCGCGTGATTATTCACGGTGTATTACATCTTTGTGGTTACAAGGATAAGACGGTCAATGAACAAGTCTTAATGCGCGAAAAAGAGGATAATTACCTATCTTTGCGCTCCTTTTAATTTTTTGATTTCTACCAACTTATGCTTCAGAAATACGATGTAATTGTCGTTGGCGGAGGCCATGCAGGAAATGAAGCTGCCGCAGCAGCTGCCAACCTGGGCTCTAAAGTCCTGATGGTGACTATGAATATGAACACCATAGGCCAAATGAGTTGCAATCCTGCGATGGGTGGGATCGCCAAAGGCCAAATCATTCGAGAAATCGACGCTCTCGGAGGCTATTCGGGAATTGTAAGTGATCGAAGTGCTATCCAATTCCGCATGCTCAATTTATCTAAAGGACCGGCCATGTGGAGTCCAAGAACGCAGAATGATCGAATGCTGTTTGCTTCAGAGTGGCGTCAAATGCTAGAGCAAACTCCGAATGTTGATTTCTTTCAGGACATGGTCCAAGAAGTGCTTATGGATCAGCACGGCAACATAAGAGGAGTGCGAACCGGATTGGGTATCGAAATCGAAGGCCAATCAGTAATTCTCACAAGCGGTACATTCTTGAATGGATTAATCCATATCGGCGATAAAAATTTTGGCGGTGGTAGGGCAGGAGAGAAGGCCTCATTTGGTATCACAGAACAATTGGTCCGGATGGGTTTTGAACATGGTCGAATGAAGACGGGCACTCCGCCAAGACTAGACGGAAGAAGTTTGGATTACTCAAAAATGGAGATTCAGCCAGGGGACGAGGTACCGGGAAAATTTTCTTTCAGTGATACACCGATTATAACCAAGCAGAGGCCTTGTCACATTACTTATACAAATCCTGAGGTACACGATATTCTGCGTTCAGGATTTGATAAATCTCCGATGTTCAATGGTCGCATAAAAGCAGTAGGTCCGCGGTACTGTCCATCTATCGAAGACAAGATTGATCGCTTTTCCGAGCGCGAAAGACATCAATTGTTTGTAGAACCTGAAGGCTGGGATACTGTAGAAATCTATCTAAATGGATTCAGCTCAAGCCTTCCGGAGGATGTACAATTAAGAGCACTTCATAAAATAGAAGGGCTGGAAAATGCCAAAATCTTTCGTCCCGGATATGCTATCGAATATGACTATTTCCCTCCAACGCAGCTTAAGCATACATTGGAGACTAAGCTCGTGAAGAATCTTTTCTTCGCCGGACAAATCAACGGGACTACGGGATATGAAGAAGCGGCCTGTCAAGGATTAATGGCCGGTATAAATGCCCATCAAAATGTCCACGAAAAAGATCCGTTCATTCTAAACAGGAGTGAGGCTTACATAGGTGTACTCATCGATGATTTAATCACCAAAGGCACTAAAGAACCTTATCGGATGTTTACTAGTAGAGCAGAATACCGCATCCTTTTAAGACAAGACAACGCCGATATGCGTTTAACTCCAAAATCTCACGCCCTCGGATTAGCTTCTGAAGATCGATTGAAGCAGGTTGAGAAAAAACAAGCAGAGTACAATTCCTTTTCAAAATTGATGGAGAAAACAAGCATTTCTCCGGAAGAGGCGAATGGAGTATTGACTGAAAATAAGTCCTCGGAGCTTAAACAAAAGGTAAAAATCAAGTCTCTTTTATCGCGGCCCAATATTACGCTCCCACACCTTTTGAGTATGTCTGAGGAATTGAGGACTCACGAAGTTGAAAGAGTAAAAGCAGTAGGCCCTGCGATCTGGAGAGAAGTCAAGGAAAGTTTGGAAATTGCAGTAAAGTATGAGGGTTATATTGCAAAAGAGCAGGAGATGGCCGATCGCATGAACAGACTCGAAGACATCCATCTGTTCGCTGACTTTGACTATTCCTCCATCAATTCACTTTCCGCTGAAGCCAAGGAAAAGCTAACTAAAATAAGGCCTGAAACCATTGGTCAAGCTTCGAGAATCAGCGGGGTATCTCCTAGTGATATTTCCGTAATAATGATTCATTTGGGCCGATAGTTCCACGTGGAACAAAAATCTTCTTGAAACACATGTCCCAAATCACCTTATCTAACTGCCCCATTTGTCAATGTGATGATCTTTTGCAAAAAGGACCAATTCATGATCGTTCCATATCACAGGAATCATTTCAACTTAGCCAATGCCAAGATTGCGGTTTCCTTTTTACAAACCCACAACCAAGTCCGGACGATCTCTGGAAATACTATGAGAGTGAAAAATATGTTTCGCACTCTAAAACAACGAAGGGTTTTATTAACTTCTGGTATAGGCAAGTTCAACGACTTAATCTTAAATTAAAGCTGAAAGCGATTCATTCCTTTGTTCCACGTGGAACATGGCTTGATTATGGGGCAGGTGCAGGTGATTTCATCAAGTATATTCGAAACCACCAATTAGATATCATTGGATTTGAACCAAGTAAAACTGCCAGAACTACAGCCAAAAAATATGGCATCGAATTAAGACCTACAACAGAAATCAGTAGAGTGCGAAAAAAATCTATTGCTTGTATAACACTCTGGCATGTGTTAGAACACATCCCAAATTTTCAGGAGATCTTGGAAAATCTTTCCGATTTATTGATGTCGGAAGGAATTCTGGTAATAGCCGTACCAAATCATCAATCACTAGATGCCCAAATATACGGAGAAAATTGGGCTGCCTTGGATGTTCCCAGACACCTTTGGCACTTCTCAGCGAAAGACATTGAGGCTATCGCTAAATCTTTAAGTCTCGAACTTCTGGCTACAAAAGCAATGATTTTTGATAGTACTTATGTTTCCCTTTTAAGTGAAAAATACCAAAATGGATCAAAAATGGCAGGAAT
>DATFKV010000508.1:0-5387 GCA_035268465.1 Cryomorphaceae bacterium
ACCGGATCAGGAAATCTGATTGCGGTGGACGAATTGGGTTTTCAGACATATACCTATACCATCATGCGAGATCCATGTCCCGAGGTTTCCACTGAAGTAACATTCGAAGTGGTGGAGGGTATTTCTCCGGGAGTTCCCACTGATGAGCAGATTAATATCTGTTTGGATGATCCTACTCAGAGCCTGTTCACGTTCTTAGACGGAGCAGATGGCGGTGGTGTTTGGACAGATGCCGATGGCAATACTACTTCAAATCTTTTCGATCCATCAGAAGAAGGTGACTTTGAATTCACCTATACGGTGAGCAGTTTAGAGTGTGGTGATATATCAACCACCCTCTTGGTCAATGTATCAGAAGAGAACTGCGAAGTACCTGTGGAGTTTGAGATTCCTCAAGGATTCTCTCCTAATGGTGACGGCATTAACGATCAATTTATCATTGCCGGTCTCAATCAGCTTTACCCAAATAACTCCCTTCAGATTTTCAATCGTTGGGGAGCTGAAGTCTTGAGTGCTTCTCCCTACAATAACGATTGGGATGGAAAAGCAGAAACAGGCTTGAACTCGGGAGAAAAGCTCCCCGTAGCAACCTATTGGTACATCCTCGATTTGGGTGATGGATCGGAGCCGATTATGGACTTCATCTACTTAAATCGATAATTAGAACCTTAAAATAAATGGCTATGCGCTATTCGACTTTGAAAAAAATAGTACTGGGCTTTGCCGTAGTTTTTCTTACTGCAGATGCCTTCGCTCAGCAAACCCCTTTGTATACGATGTACATGTGGAATCAATTGGTGATCAACCCCGCATACGCAGGTAGTCGTGAGGCTTTGACCGCTTCCGCCGTCTTGCGTGAACAATGGGTTGGACTGGAAGGTGCACCTTCTACTCAAGTATTGAGCATTCACAGCCCATTGCCCAATGATAATATTGGTCTCGGGTTCACGGTGCAAAATGACAATGTTGGACCGGTGAACAATACAGGAATTTGGGGTGATTTCGCCTATCGACTTAAAACTTCTGAGAAGGCCAGGTTGTCCTTGGCATTGAGGGCCGGTTTTGGGATTCATCAAGCCGATCTTAGAAGCATCGATACCGGTGACGCCAATGATCCTGCGTTCAATCAGAACGTCGACAATAACTTCCTACCCAATTTTGGTTTTGGAGCATACTATTATACCGATCGAGCATACGTAGGGATTTCATCTCCGAGCATTTTGGAGAATGAACTGAATAGCGCGAATAATGCCGGTAGCGATTTCGACGATTTGAATAATCGTCACTACTACCTTCTCGCCGGATATGTATTCAATATCAGTGCAGACAGCGGTACGGTGATGTTCAGGCCTTCTACCGTTATTCGCGCAGTAAGCGGCGCGCCGGTGAGTTTTGACCTATCAGCTAATTTTTTGCTGAAGCAGAAACTTTGGGTGGGGGCTTCCTACAGGTATCAAGATGCCATAGCAGCCATCGTGTCGTTCAACTTCACGGATCACCTCCAAGCGGGATACTCTTATGATTTTGGTACCAGTGATTTGAATACTTACCACAATGGATCTCACGAGATTATGGTTACCTACGACTTCTTTAAAGATGAAGTCAAGACCAGAAATCCAAGGTACTTTTAAGAATACTCCGAATCAATTTTTTCAAGCCTCGATTTGTATCGAGGCTTTTTTTGTGACATTGCTCACCGTCGCGGTTGCGACTCATCTCTTACCTTTGCGGTTCAATTTACGGTTCGACCTATGAAAATACTTCCTCAATTTTACGCACTCTTTCTTCTGTTTATTTTTCAATCCTGTACTTCTCCCGCTCAGGAAGAAGATGCTACTTCAACCCCGATCAAGGTAGAAGTCGGTGAGGCTTCAGAATTGATTGCGCAAGGCAACTTGGTGCTTTTGGATGTTAGAACACCCGGAGAAGTTAGCCAAGGCTATATAGCCGGTGCTCAAAACATGGACATCGCAGATTGGGAAGAATTTAAAACCGGCGTAGAGGGGTTGGATAAATCCGAACCGGTGATGGTCTACTGCAAAGTTGGAGGCCGATCACATCAAGCGGCTGTTTATTTGGTTGAGAGTGGTTTCACCCGGGTGTATGACATAAAAGGCGGGATTATTGCATGGCAAAAGGCTGACAAACCCGTTAAAATAGATTGATATGGCTAGTTTCAAGGAAATAATAAACGGCGATAAACCGGTACTGGTAGATTTTTTTGCCGAGTGGTGTGGACCTTGCCAGACGATGGCACCCGTATTGAAAGACTTATCTTCGGATATCAAGGGGAAAGCGACCATCCTCAAAGTAGACATCGATAAAAACCCGCAGGCGGCACACGCCTTTCAAGTAAGAGGAGTGCCAACATTCATGATTTTCAAAAACGGGAAATCCGTTTGGAGACAATCGGGCGCCATGCCCAAGAGCGAGCTGCTGAAAGCTTTGGAGAGTAATTTCTAGCTCAACCTAAAACAGAGAACGTGTACCCCTGTTCTTGCAATCGCTTCAGACTTCGCGGAAGCGCATAAATCATGTTTTTATAGGCTTTCTCACTGTCGTGGAAAACGACTATACTTCCCGAGGTAGAATTGTCAACCACATTCGACAAGCATTTTTCGGGAGACACATCGCTCCGCCAATCTGCCGCAAGCACATCCCACATCACGATTTTGTACCGCTTCTTCAGTGTCTGCACCTGACTTCTGGTTATGCGGCCATAAGGAGGCCGAAATAGGTTTGAATCCACCACGGATTCGCATTCCAGTACATTTTTGAAATAGGAGAAATCGGAAAATTCCCAGCCGTTCATGTGGTTCCACGTATGATTGGCCGTTTTGTGCCCCGCATCGAGGAGGGCTTGGTAGGCTTTGGGAAATCTCACGACGTTTCCACCAATGCAGAAAAAGGTCGCCAAGGCATCGAACTCTTTTAGAATATCGATGATCTCTAAAGTGTAGGATTCTGTTGGACCGTCATCGAAAGTGAGGTAAACCACCCGCTCGTCTCTGCTCTCATTCCAGAGAAGGTCGCCCGCAAAGGGCTTCAAGACTTCGGGGGTTTTTACCAAATACACTTTCTTAGAATCTCATAAGGGGCTGAGAACGGTACTGCTCGAGCTCTTGAATTTTTACATCAAAAGCCTTATCCAGTGCTTGAAAGCGCTGGTCCAACTCGTCACCAAATCCTTCTTGCGGGTAGCGCTGCTGAACGTCATCTCTCAGTCTTCGCATTACCGAATAGGCCATTTGGATATCTTGCTGCAGCTGAATCGCAAATTTCGGTTCAAGCGTCATGTAGTACTCGAAATCTTCGGCGTACCGATCAAACACAATTCGAGTGATTTCATTTGCCTTGTCATTTTCTCCCAATTCGTAGTAATTCTCTGCGATTGGAACCATCAGCTTATCGAATGGTACATTATGGTCAGGCATCACCTCCAGACTTCTGTCCAGAACCTTGAGTGCTTTGTCCTCTTTCTGTTCCACAATAAGTTGCTCCGCTAAATTAGAGAACTGTAGTCGCAGATTGTTCGTCATACGCAGGTTGTTCTCATCCATGTAGATCTGGTTCTCGCTGTCCATTCCTCCCCATTGGAATTTCTCCATCACATTTTCGTACATCTTTTCAGTATCCACTTTACCGTATAAGTTTGGATTCCGATTTGACGGGCTTTTTACGGGAGTAAGTCGGTAGGCCAATCCTTCTAATTTGAAGTAATTCTCCAAATTGATGTAGCTGTCAGGGCCCGTAGTTACCGCAAAATAAATGGGCCTTTCCCAATCATTGGTGGCAAGCAGGTCCAGCTGCATCATGTTGTTCTTAAGCAGATAACTGCGGTCTATTCTCCATTCAACGCGATCGGTTACATAGGCCGTGTCCTCAACACTGATTACCCCTTTGCGCAAGAGCTCATCTTTGTCTACCTCGAGGTAGAAGCTTTTGGTTGGAATCACGGCCAATTTGGCTCCTCCACCCATGCTTCTCAAATTCTCGTCTCTGGCGATAAAAGCGATGGCCTTGTCTACATCCACCGGAACTTTTTGTGGATTGGATGATTCATCCATCAACACCACGTCACGGGTACCTTGTCGGTACTTTGTCTCCGTAAGCGAAAACGGCACGGGCTCAGACTCGTACGCCTTGCGTTTCATCTGATTGATGTACCAGTCGGTATTGAGCAGACTCAAGTTTACCACTCTTACATCCGTGCGAATTCCTTCTACTTCTTGTGCGTACCAAAGTGGGAAAGTATCGTTGTCGCCATTGGTAAACAATATGGCATTTTCATCCGTAGAATAGAGGTAATTGGCGGCAAAGTCGCGCGCGGTGTAGCGATCAGATCGATTGTGATCATCCCATCCGTCCGCTCCCATCAGTATAGGCACGGGCAGCGTTAGCAGGGCTGCGATGATCGCTATGGGTGTAGCCGATTTCAGGGTTTTTCCTAAAAAGTAGAATAGGGCAATGGCACCCACTCCTATTACTCCCATGTACAAAACGGCGTAGGAGAAGAAGTGGCTATTGTCCTGTAGGCTCTCGAGCAGATAGATGACCACACCGGCGCCCAGAACGGCCCCGGCCGTATTGATCAATTGTTTTTGCTTGATGTTATAAGCCGCATCGAAAAGGGCATAAACTCCCAGACCGATCCAAATGGCAAAAGCGTAAAACGAACCTGCGTAAGCGTAATCTCGCTCGCGCGGCTGGAAGGGCGTTTGATTCAAGTAGACCACAATGGCCAGTCCCGTAAGCAGGAAGAGAAGTAGAGTTACGAACCAATCATCGGGTCTTCTGTAGAGTTGATAGAGTAGGCCGATCAATCCCAAAATAAGGGGCAAGAAGAAAAACCTGTTGTAGGCGAAATTGTCGGTGATACTACTTGGCAGATTCTCTTGGTTACCAAGGCGTTCTTGATCAACGAAATCGACACCACTAATCCAGTTTCCACTCAAAAGATCGCCGTGACCTTGTATATCATTTTGCCTTCCGGCGAAATTCCACATAAAGTAGCGCCAGTACATAAAATTGAACTGGTAGCGGAAGAAGAAGCGCATATTCTCTGTAAAAGTGGGCTTATTGACGATAGTCGGCTGGCCATCCTGACCGGTAGTCCGGATAGGCTTGCCTTGAAAGTCCGACCAATTCTTGTACGCTTGTACGTGGTTTCCCTGCGAGCTGTACATCCTCGGGAAAATGGACTCGAATTGGGGATCGTAGTTTACCACGGATGATTTCCTGTCGTCAGAGACCACATATTCATGAGACAGCTCATAGGGTTGATCCGATTCGGCGATGTATTTTTCTGCGTCGAATTTTTCAGAAAACCATTCTACCACTCTTCCCGTGCGGGCCTTTACCGTCCATGCTTTGGCGTGCAAAGGGTC
>DATFKV010000509.1:0-5620 GCA_035268465.1 Cryomorphaceae bacterium
AACCCTTTCGTTATTTTTGTGTTTCTCCCAATTCGGAGTATTTGCTTCTTCCGAAGAGCCTTCCTCAACCTCACTCTTCCAAAGTTCAGGTGGAGTATTTTTTTCTTCGGCTGTGCTCAAGGAGATGATGGGACGAACCAATTGCGATGCCATTCGCTTTTACAGCGCCAAGCATTCTGCCACAGGCGAGGTGACCGTAATGGCTGTATCTGTGTCCGGTGGAGCCGATATGCCCGTAAAGATGAGTGCCAAATCAAAATACCAGCTCTTTTCAGGAGTTCAAAATGGCAAGATTTCCATATCGAGACTCACCAAAGAAAATGCCCGCCAAGTTGTGGATGAAATGAATGGCGACAACCTGGCGGTAACGGTCAGCAAGATTGAGATAGAGCAAATTCTTAAAACTCCCGGTTGCACCGGTATTAAGATTTCTCCCTCCAACACGAGTAATGGCGACCCGACTTTCTTGTTGACATCTGCTACTCTATCCAATAGTATCATTGTCAATACTCCGAACCCTAAATTGAAACTAGTTGAAAATCCGTGCCCTACCTCTTGCGGAACCAATGCGAAGTACGAATATCTTAGAAGCTTTACGAGGTAATTTTTATAGCTCGATGGACTCAATATTCACAATAGAAAATGCTCTCACTCGAATGAATCCTTTCTGATTCAGAATATTGACACAGTAAAAGCGAATGGCATCGCAAATTGGATAACCTTGATGAAAGTCCGGTGCATTCTTGTGATCAACCATTTGATAGAAAGTCGAAAAGCTAAACACTCGAAACCTTCCGAGTACCTGAATTAGTCATTGATCCGGCCACTTAGCATTCGACGGTTGAGACGTTGAGATCTACGGGAGCCGGACCATCAAATTACCTTCCTCTTTTTCAGTTTTGCCTCAGGTCTGACTAATAAAACTGAAAAAGTTTCTCGTTCATCTTCCTCACGGTCTTTTTGGGACTTCGATTGATGATGCCTTTCTTGCCAAAGGTGCGAACGTAATAAGGAAATGGTCTGCGGAGTTGAACGAATTGATCGTTCATAATAACCAAGGCTTCAAACCCCATGTCGGCAGAGCCGTAATAGGTTGGCTTCTGCTTTACTCCGCTGCTGTCTTTTTCAAGTCTATAGTCTTCACGTCTTTTTGAATCGTCGGGGTCAACTGTTCCAAATTCGGCAGTGTAGATGATTTTCTTCATTACCTTCATGGAGCTGTCGGCGTTCATTTCACCATCCAGAAAAACCACCTCGTCAAGTCTTCCCTCTTTTACTAATTTGGAATCCTCACTTCGGAAAAAGTACACCGGAGCAAAGTCAAACTCGGAGATGAATGCCTCCACGTATTCCAGGTTTTGATTTCGTTGACGCTCTTCCAGCTGTTTTGCCTTGTCTTCCATTCCGCGATCTTTTAAGGTCTCGATAGACTGAGACCTGGTTTGGAGCCGAACCAAAAGTGCCCCGTCTTTCATCGCTAAGATATGCTCTCTCGCCACCATCTGATTATTTGAGCTTTGCGCTGATGCGCTCGAAAAAATCAATACGAAAAGCATAGCCTGACAAAAAGAAAATGCTTTGGTTATTTTGAAGTCAGTTGTGTGCATCAGAGTCGATTTAGTTAAAGACTTAAGGTATTCGGCATAATCAGTGAAAACCTCTACCCTCTCCTTTATTCGCTTTTTTCTGAGCTTGAGAGTCCACGAACGAACTATTGTCGGACTCACTAATCGAAGCTTTCAGTCCTTTTAGTTCGTCATTCGTCAAATCTCTCCATACTCCAACGGGCAAATTCCCCAGTTTGATGTTCATGATTCTTGTTCGCTTCAATTCGATGACATCGTAACCGAGATGCTCGCACATCCGTCTGATCTGGCGGTTTAGGCCTTGCACCAAGATAATCTTAAAGGTGAACCTATTGAGCCGTTTCACCTCGCATTTCTTTGTGGTTACCTTCAACTCGTGCAGACGCACCCCACTGCCCATTCTTTCGATGAACTCTTCGGTAATGGGCTTGTGCACTTTAACAATGTATTCTTTTTCGTGCTCATTTCCAGCTCTCAAAATCTTGTTGACGATATCTCCATCATTCGTCATGAGCAAAAGACCTTCACTGGGTTTGTCCAATCGGCCAATATGGAAAATACGTTCGCTGTGGCCGATAAAGTCTACTACATTTCCTTTTATTCGTTGATCAGTGGTGCAAGTAATTCCAACGGGTTTGTTCAACGCAATGTATACCAAATTATCGTTTCCCGTGATGAGCTCGCCGTTGACGTGGATTTGATCACCGGGCATTGCGCGGTCTCCCAGTTTGACCTTCTCGCCATTCAAACGAACCCTACCCTGCTCAATGAATTTATCGGCTTGGCGCCTGGAGCAGTAGCCGCTATCGCTGATGGCTTTATTCAATCGAATGGAATCGGGATGGTGGGTACTCATTTTCACTTATCATTTGCGGCAAGAAGTATCCTCAAGCCAAAACAAAATTAACTTTTTCTCGTCAAGGTTCAGATTGTGTGTTAGGAACCATTCCAAAGGAAAAACAAAAGAAATTACTTCACCACAAAAAAAGCAGTGAAAATCCATTACATTTTAAAATACTCTAATCGCCTGACTAAGGATGATTTGCACGCTGCTTGATCCGGTTTCATCTAATCCGCAAAAAGAAGTCAGGCATTTTTTTTCTATTTCGAGTCGAGAAAGTCAATAGTTATTTTTACCTTAGCACCACGCTTGGATATAAGCACTGTGGGATATCATTCTTTCATCGTCTCACTCTAAATCGTCTCACGGTGTTCCAAGATAGTTTTTCTGTTTCATAGCCTCGAAAGCCCTTCAAACGTGAAGGGCTTTCGAGATTTCAGAGGTTACAGTTGCTGATGCCATTAGCTTGATAAAAGTTCCGGTTAGGCTATACCTTTTCCATAACCTCGTTTTTCTGTCAAAAAATAGTGTCCGGCAGTAAAGAGTAGAACAATCATTCGTTTCACAGCCTCTGCGAGAAGTTTGGGAGTTCCGACTCACCTTGGAGAAAAAACCATGGATTAGGTCAACCGTTTTACAAGAATAACTCGATTGGTTTTCAATAGTCTGAGATAAACGAAGTGACCAAATCTTTATCGTAGGATAATCTTACCGATATTTGTGCTCAAATTTTCAAAATTCTATTTGTGTTGATGACTTCATTTATCCGTGTTGCGAGCCTTTTCTTCTCTCTTTCCCTTTTCACTTTCAATGTGAGTGCCCAAACCAATGACCTGATTGACTTGGAATTTGGCGCTGTGAATCATTTTGATGTAGCCACTTGGAACATCGAATGGTTTCCAAAAAACGGAGAAACAACGATTGAATACGTCGTTGAAATTATCGAGGAGCTGGAACTTGATGTTATAGCGATTCAAGAAATAGACGAGCCTGAGCAGTTTGAATACCTGCTGAGTCTACTCCAAGGCTACGACGGACACTATCAAGATGGAGAGTACGCAAGGCTCGGATTTATTTACAACACGCAATCCGTTACCGTCAATGAGCAATACGAAATCTTTGATAACGGCACCTACGGAAACCCCTTTCCCCGTCCTCCTATGGTAATGGAACTAACCTTCATGGGTGAGCACGATTTTGTGGTCATCAATAACCACTTTAAATGCTGCGGAAACGGAACCTTGGATGAAGAAGATATTTGGGATGAAGAATCACGTCGTGCTTATGCTTCTGAACTGTTGAAGCAATACATGGATTTTCATTTTTCTGATGACAACCTTCTGATGATGGGCGATTTGAATGATCTATTGACGGACTCACCTCAAAACAATGTTTTTCAAGTCTATTTAGACGACCCCGAAAATTACCGCTTTGCCGATATGGAAATAGCACAGGGCACCTCTTCTCAATGGTCATACCCAAGCTGGCCTTCTCATCTCGATCACATTTTAGTGAGCAACGAACTCTTTGCCGCTTTGGATGACCCCGAATCGCAAATTGCCACCATTCAGATCGATGACTACTTTCCCGGTGGATGGAACGGATATGACAGCAACGTATCCGATCATTTGCCGGTAGGCTTTGGATTCGATCCCTCTACCTCTACCCTCTCCGATGGGTTGGCATCGGCTCAGTCTGTGGGTTTCAACCTGTACCCAAATCCCACTCGCGGACAAGTGAATATTAAAACAAACAGCGAAAAAGCTCTCCTTAATGTAGTGGTCTTCGACCAAATGGGCAGAATAGTTGAGCAATTCGGTAATCAGAACTCTTCTCAAATTTTATCGCTCGATTTGGGCCATTTGCCTTTAGGTGTTTACAGCCTTAGCCTCACCGCTGCCGATGGCAAAACCTCCACAAAAAAGCTCGTACTGTCTCGCTAAGCCAACATCGTCCGTCTTTCTTTGTTATGTAGGTGTAAAGCATTAATTTTACGACACCATCAAACTGAAAATATGGATTTAGCCGAACGCGAAAAACTGTTTCAAGAGAAGATTGACAAAGGGCAGAAGATTGAAGCAAAAGAATGGATGCCCGAAAACTATCGGAAGCAACTTATCCGAATGATATCCCAACACGCTCACAGCGAGATTGTAGGGATGTTGCCCGAGGGAAATTGGATTAGTCGTGCTCCCAGCCTTCGCAGAAAAGCCGTGCTGCTAGCCAAGGTTCAAGACGAGGCCGGTCACGGCTTATACCTTTACAGCGCCGCAGAAACGTTGGGAATTGATCGCCAAACCATGATCGAACAGCTCCTTTCCGGAAAGGCAAAGTACTCCAGTATTTTCAACTACCCCACGCTTTCTTGGGCCGATATCGGCGCCATCGGATGGTTGGTAGACGGCGCGGCGATTGTCAACCAAACTATGCTGGCCAGAGGTTCTTATGGACCATATTCCAGAGCCATGGTGCGCATTTGCAAAGAAGAGAGTTTCCACAACCGCCAAGGTTATGAGATCATTTACCAATTAGCCCAAGGCACTCCCGAACAAAAGAAAATGGCTCAGGATTCGCTGAACCGCTGGTGGTGGCCATCTATTCAGATGCTCGGTCCATCGGACGCGCAGTCTAAGAACAGCGCGGAAACCATGAAGTGGAACATCAAAGTAGAGAGCAACGACACGATTCGTCAACGCTTTATCGACCGTACCGTGCCCCAAGCAGAAGCTGCCGGACTCACCATACCCGATCCCGATTTGAAATTCAACGAAGAGACCGGCCACTGGGAAATCGGTGAGATCGAATGGGAAGAATTTTTCCAAGTGATCAAAGGAAACGGTCCTTGCAACCACAAGCGAATGGAAGCTCGCAAAAAAGCTGAAGAAGAAGGAAAATGGGTGCGCGAAGCCATGAAAGCTTACGCCGAAAAGCAGAAAGAACGCAATTCAAGCGCAGCGTGATTTCGTAGCTCGTAGCTCGTAGCTCGTAGCTCGTAGCTCAATGTAATCAAGCGCGGGAGACGTACTCACCCGTGCGCGTATCCACTTTAAGAACCTCGCCCTCGTTGATGAACAGCGGTACGCGGACCACGGCGCCGGAGGAGAGGGTCGCCGGCTTGGAGCCCCCCTGGGCAGTGTCGCCCTTGAGGCCGGGGTCGGTCTCGGTCACCTCCAGCTCGATAAAGTTCGGCGGG
>DATFKV010000510.1:0-6849 GCA_035268465.1 Cryomorphaceae bacterium
AACAGGTGAGTTTGTAATAATTCCACCCACGGCGAAAACGGGGAAACCGGGACACCTGGATGATCTCGCTGACGTTACTGCTCCTGTTGATGGTTATGCTGCCCATGGTTTTGGCTTAAGGCAAATGAATGGGAATGTAGCAGAAATCCTGGCGGACTCAGATCAAGCGGCAGGCGGTTCTTGGCGAAGTCCGGGGTATGATATCCGAAACGAAAGTTTGATGGCTTTTGAAGGTGCATCTCCAGAAGTTGGCTTTCGCCCAATTGCCATTCTGACCAAAAAAAATAAGCAGGCTGAGCGGAATTAACATTCGTTCACACCGCTTGTAATTTTCTAAGATCGCTCATCCCAATTTCCTGTAAACCTGCACCTAAGAGGCCGTATGTTTGTGTTGGCTATTTATTACAAACTAAACACAAACTATTATGAAAGCTCTCATTGCGGCCTTTACATTGGCTCTAATGCTCGGAGGGCAAAGCTTTGCCTCCGCAACCCCTTCAGAAGAAGGAAAAACCAAAAAGAAAAGCACTGAAAACCGTGAATTGCTCAGCCCCGAAATGGATAAGCTCTTCAAAGAAGGAAACTTGGCAGAGACCGTCATTAAACCAATGTATACCTCTACGGATCAATTGGTAAACACGGAAATGATCAAAAAAGTTAAAGAGAAAAAGAACTGATTTTTCGCAACAATCGGTTTACAGAAAAGCCCCACTCAATCGAGAGCGGGGCTTTTTATTTAGATGCACACTTCTACTTTAATTCCAAGTCTGGGTTTGAGTGTAGGTGACGCCTTGCTGGACGCTGGTAAATTCTACCACCATTTCGGTTTTTGAAATTGAAATAACCTCTGCTTCCGTTGTCGTTCCACCTGAAGCTTCAAAGATTAGGCGGGTATTGTCAGAATTCCAGAGCCAATCTCCGCTTTCTACAATCGTCGGGTCATTGGGATCACATTTAGAAGCACCCTCTTCAATGGTGTATGAGCCATCGGTATTAAAGTCGAAAAAGTCATCCAGATTGCATGCCTCAATGAATGGGATTAAGTTATTTTCTTGAGTGCCATTGTTGTCAATATCGATGGCAGGTTCGATATTCCAGCCCTCGACCATCCAGTTTTTAGCCGTAAGCATTTCAGTTCTGGTTGGCGGGGTAGGATCCTCATCATCGTCATCGTCATTGCAACTCGAGAAACTCAAGACGCCAAGAAAAAGAACCATCGGTAGGAATTTTGATACTTTCATTTTGATAGGAATTTATTGTTTGTTTCCCTTACATCGAGGAAGTGAGAAATGGTGAACAAACCTTATAAATCACTTGCAGAGATTTTGTCTAAATGAGAGATGTTTCGCGGGTAATGAGACCTCTTAAAAATATGTGATTCAGAGATTTGAGCTTTTTTAGTATTTTGTAGCCAACCAAAATTCTCGATGAAGGCCAATTACCTCATAGTCGCATTGCTCACCACGATCCTGACGGTATTGCTGCTTTTGGTCTCTCCTGTTCGGTTTGAAAAGTACCTGATCGATCAAACGCGTTCTTATCCGGCCAACGGAGCCGAGACAATCGCATTTGCCGATATGAACGGAGACGGAATTGACGATATTTTTGAATGCGCATACGAACAATTAGGAATGCGAATAAATGGCTGTACCTGCCGGTTAATGAACGAGAACGGGGTGATCATCTACACGCTTGAGCAATTCAATGTGCCTAACTTGATAAAAGGTGGTGTACAAATTCAGTTTAGCGATTTTGACAAAGACGGACATAAAGAAGTTTGGATGGTTTCGGCCGAAGATGAACAACTTTTTCTTTATGGATTTGAAGGTCCGGACTTAAACGGGCATAAATACCGATTCCATTTGGACAGTGCCAAAAACCACAAAGGTGAATACCATATCGGATTTTCGCTAGTACATGAAATGGATTTGACGGATGATGGCTACAAGGAATTAGTATTTAATGTAAGTAATGGTTTTCCCATTCATCCGCGCAGGAATTATTGCCTTAACATTGCAGCAGATACGATTATTAGGAGTGAGGCAACTTCAGCCGGCTTCACTAATGGTTTTCTTTCAAACTTAGCGGATTCATCCATTTACTTTACGGGTTTTTGCAGCAGTCCCGGAAATCACAAAGACACGGTTCAGCTGCCCTACCCCGATACAAAAGGCTATGTCTATGCCTTTGATAAAAATCTGGAATTTCTTTTTAAACCTATCCCCGTTGTCGATTATCCCAGCACCAACGCCAATTACCCATTTGGCCCGTATCTGATCAATGTCATCCACGATTTCGGTGATAAAGAGCGTTTGATCGTTCAGAAGAGAGAAGCAGCAACAGGACACTTGGTCGATTCAGTATCCTACTCAGCGAAATCCGCCAGGTCATTGTTTAGCAATGGAAAAGTTCTGCTAGTCTTCAACGATCGATTGACCGTAATAAACAAAGCTCTTGAAAAAGAGGATGAATTTATCTCCCCTTTTCACATTACACATGCCTCAGCAATTGACCTGAATCTGGATGGAAAAGACGAATTCATCCTCGAAGATCAATCCATTGGCCTGCGAGTTGTTCTCGATCACGAAATGGATCAGTTCAGACCGTTTCCGAAAAACTTGAACTCCGATGTTTCGCTCAAAAATAACGGTGACCAAAAAGCTGAGTTTGTGAGTCTTTGGGACGATGAAGTAAAGTATTTCACCTATGCATTAAACCCTTTTTACATTATTCGATGGGGATATTATTTAGCAGCGTTTCTGGTCAGTTTAGCCATTTCCTCCTTTCTCTTTCGGTACTACCGAAAAAATCTGGAAAGCAAATTTGAGCAGGAACGCGAGTTCAATCGACTGCAAATACTCAGTTTAAAAAACCAGATCGATCCGCACTTTGCCTTGAATGCACTCAATTCCATCGATTGGATGTACAAGCAGGAAGAGCACGAAAAGGCCTCTCGCTTTATGGAGACCTACACCCGACTGGTGCATCAGACGGTCAATAATTCGGATAAAATCAGCGTAAGCCTTTTTGAGGAGTTGAGCTTTTGCCGAAAGTTCTGCGAATTGGAAAAAATGCGGGACACCGACTTTGATTACCACGTTTCCCTAGACGAGGAGATTGATCCTTTTGAAGTGGAAGTCCCGAGGCAACTCCTCTTTACCCACGTTGAAAATGCGGTAAAGCACGGACTCAGGCCAAAGGAGACGGATAAACGACTGGACATTAACGTGAGTCGGAAGGAAAATGACCTGCTGATACAAGTGGAGAACAATGGTTTGCCTTATCAGAAAAAGGGCGCCACCTCGGGCACCGGAAAGGGATTGGAAATCCATCGCCAGCTCATCGACATCTACTTTGACTTGAAAAAAGTTCAGGTGAAATCCACCATTGATCGCTGTGAAAATGGGGGCGGGACTTGCGTCAAAATGGTTTTGGAAGAAGTGTTGGAGCCTACTCATTAATGAGTATTTTCAATTTTCCTGTTTTTTCGCTTTCGATAATGCCTTAAATTTCAGTCGTGAAGCTCATAGTTGACGATAGCGAAATAGCCTGTGCCCCATTGAAATCGATGTTGGTGGCATGCGGTGAAGCTGAGAATGACCTCTTGATCGAAAACTACCCCCGTAAGGCTAGGGAGTTGATTGCCTCGACGGATTTCGACTTGGTATTTCTCGATGTGGAGATGCCTCGAATGACGGGAATGGAATTGCTAAAAGTCATCCGCAGCGACGGGTATGCCGGGCACGTTATCTTTTCTACTTCCCATGAAAAATACTCCATCGATGCACTGCGCGCCGAAGCCTTAGACTACCTGCTGAAACCGGTGATGCACGTAGAGCTCAAAGATGCCTTGGATCGATTTTATTCGAAAAGAAAAGCCTACGACCAAAATTTTGATGTCTTGCTGGATCACGGTCTTACCAAGCGCCAAGTGGAAATCGCCCGCCGCATTTTCCAGGGAAAGACCAGCGCCCAAATTGCGGATGAGCTCTTTTTAAGCAAACACACCGTCGACACCCACCGCAGAAATATGCTGAAGCAAACGGGATGCAAGAGCACGACTGAACTTTTTAGATTATTGTGAAAAACGATGGCTAACCGTCTCGCGTTTTTTGAGCAGCCCCGAGAGGGGCTGTTTTTTTTTCGAGTTGTTTGGATGTTCCTCGAAATGCAATTTACAGATGAAGTGACCTTTTAAAGAGTTTTGTACTTTTAATTGGCCAACCCCTTTATTAAAGATTTATACCTAAATTTTAAATAAGCAGACTCCCTTTTTAAGTTTCTACGTATCTTTTTAAAAAAGCAATCCATCTAAATTTCCATCTGAACCTTTGCTTTTGCCTGGAAGCTAAATAGGGTAGACTCTCTGCCAAGGAATATCGCAATTAAGATCGGAACAAATCCAGGTAATCCATGAAGAGGTACTTCTTCCCTCTTTTCCCTCCGGTGATTTCTTTGATGATATTCAAATTCTCAAGCTCCGCTAAAAGAGAATATGCTGAGGGTGGTGAAATCTGAGTTATGCTAGCAGCAGCGGCTGCGGTGGTGTAAGGATTTTTGTAGAGCGAACTAATTAATGTTCTGGCTACATTGGTTCGGCTTCCCAATGTTTGAAGCTTTTCATCTGTTGATTTTTGAAGTTTCATAATAGCGTCGAAAGTTTCTACCCCGTTCTTAGCGGTCTCAATTATACCTACTAAAAAAAATTTGAACCATTGCCCTATATCATGATGCGTTCTGACGCGCATCAGATTGTCATAGTACAATTGACGATTCTTTTCGAAAAAGTCGGAGAGGTACAGAATTGGTTTTTTCAGGATATTCTTTTCTACCAAGTATAAAGTGATTAATAATCTGCCAACTCGGCCGTTACCGTCTAAGAAGGGGTGAATCGTTTCAAACTGATAATGGATCATGGCAATTTTCAGCAAATCGGGTAGAGGAAACTCTTCGCCATGAATGAATTTCTCCAGATCACCCATCAAACGATTCACGTCATGATGGGGAGGAGGAATAAACACAGCATCGGCAAGGCTGGCTCCGCCAATCCAATTCTGACTTGACCTAAATTCCCCCGGAAGCTTGTGTTTGCCTCGCACTCCTTGCAAGAGGGTGCGGTGAGTGTTCTTGATCAATCGAGAAGAAAGCGGAAGGTCTTTCAAAGCTGATATTGCCTCATTCATCGCTTCGATATAATTTTGAACTTCTTCCCAATCTTCTCTTTTTTCCGCGGAAACATCTTCTTTTTCTTGAAGTGCTTCTTCCATATTGGTCTGCGTTCCTTCAATTTTGCTTGACTGGGTTGCTTCTTTCAATACGTGCATTCGAATGAAAAGATCAATATTGGGAATGTATTCCGAATACATATCCAAACGGCCAATGTGGCGGTCGGCCTTACTCAAAAGACTGAAAACCTCCATATCGCTTATAGCAAAAGTCTTGTTTATCTCCTCGGGAATAAAACTCTTAAATGAGCCTTGACTGAGGTGCTTACCTGACTTGAAGCTGCTTTGTTCCATTTGAACAAAGATAGCCGCTAATTAAGATTTAACAACATATTTTAATTAGAGCCCTTCCTTATTTAAAACAAACCCATATTACTTTAACAAGGTCGCCGTTTATTTAATTGGTCAGAATAGAAAAGTTGATGCGTTGCCAAATCGCTCCTACATTTTGTTTCCAAGGTAAAATCAACTCCCAAATTGCGGAAGAATTATTCTTGAGTAAACATACCGTGGATACCTATCGCCGCAATAGGTTGAAGCAAACGGGATGCACAAGTACTACGGAGTTGTTTCGGTTATTGTGAAAAACGATGGCTAACCGTCTCGCGATTTTCAGCAGCCCCGAGAGGGGCTGTTTTTTTTCTGAAAAAAATGACCTCTCTTAACGAATTAAGGTGATCATCCCCGTTACCACCATCTCTTTTTCTTCCTCTTCAGGCTGACAGGGGAGAAATTTTATGATGTAAGAATAGATTTCAGGATCATTGTAAAAATCTCTTCCTTCAACATTCCCGTGCCAAGGCTCGTAGGGATCATTTGATTCGAAAACGGTATTTCCCCACCGATCAAAAATGTGAATGGAGTAATCTACCGGAGCGCCCGAAATCACAGGTTTAAACACATCATTGTATCCATCGGCATTGGGAGTGAAGGCATTTGGTGCATAGAGCAGCACATCGGTAAATTCGATATTCTCAGCCACCTCCACCCTGCAGCCGTTGGTATCAAAACCAACCATACGAACTCTATTTTCCTCGCAGGGCACCAGGTCATCCACGGCAATTTCTATTTCGGCCTCAGCGCCGGGGAAAAATTGTCTTCTTACGTACCACTCAATCGAACTGTACTCCTGAGGATTTTGCACCCCGACGCATACCGACACGGCATCGAAGTTGACTTCGCATCCTCGACCGCCATCGCAATCGGCATCGCACAAAAGCAAGGGCCTTGAGGGTTCAAAAATTTCTACAGTGTCTACGTAGGTGCCGGTGCAATACCCATTGGCGGAAGCCGTAAGTGAGGGGAAATAAAGGCCCGGCTGAGAATAAGGGAAAGGCAATGGGAAATCGGTAGCCACTGAACTATCGGGCGTAAGCTGCCACACCAATTCAGCATCTTCTTCCAAGACCGGAATTAAGGTAACCAATTCACCGCGGCACGCATCATTGCTCATAATAGAGGGTTGCAAAGTAGGGCCGAGTACAATCACCTCCTGATCTACATCCAATCCACAAAATCCATATTCCGTAAGGTTTACGGTAAGCTCTCCATCCGCAAATCCATCTTGCGGCAGCAGATACCACTCGCCCAAAATTTGAAGCACTTCTACATTCGGATCATCCGT
>DATFKV010000511.1:0-9472 GCA_035268465.1 Cryomorphaceae bacterium
TCGTATCTCATTTCCAGATACTTATTCGTAAACCCTAATTTTTCGTAGAGAAATTTCGCAGGATTATTCGGTTCCACATGCAGGGCTATTCCACCTTTAGCAATGCTCATTGCTTTTTGCATCAGCTTTTTCCCCACTCCCATTCCGCGGGTTTTGGAGTCCACAGCAATATAAACCAAAATATTTTCAGGAATGTAACCTGACATTCCCGTTTGGTTGATGACTACTGCGCCCACAAGTTGATTTTTCAATCTGCCCAAAACGACGAATCCACCCTTTCCCTTGTGGGAGCTGCAGGAATATTCAATGGCGGCGCGAATGTGGTGTTTTGGATCACCAAACTCGTCGAGGCTCTTGTGTAAAAAATCAACCAGCTCATTCTCTTCGAGAGTGGTTGGCGAGTTAACTGAATCGTAAAAAGAAATCTCTACTTCTTGAGATTTGATATTATTGTCTGTAGACATGTAGTCTGCTGATTTGGTCATTGAAACTAAAAAAATCGAACTTCGATTTTCACCTATCTTTTAATGCGAATAATGCCCGCATTGAATTCAAGCTTTTCAAGCTTTTCAGCAATTGAGTCAGCCTCGTCGCTGTAGGCAATGAAATAAAGTTTTCCTTTCTTGCGCTCGCAGTACTCATCAAAAAGTTCCCATTTGGGCAATCGTTCATCCCAATTGGTCAGTGAATTGTCATCGAGCACCTCAAAAATAAAAGTACCAAAATCTTTTTCGGCTATCATATCGGGCACAAAACCTGCTTCACTAGCCTTTCTGAAAACTGATTGCGGTGAAGGAAAGCTCTTGAAAGGAGCCTTGATTTCATGATAGCCTTTTACCCTTAAATAGGCTATTGCGCTATTCAACATTCTTTCTCTTTCTTTAGAAATACTCGCTTTCGCCATTTAATCAGTTTTGACAAATATAAAACTTCTAAGAGCCATATAAAGGCAAGTACCAAATTAAACAATCCTAACAGTTTGTATTCATTGGTATAACCAACAGGAAAAAAATAAAATACCGCTCTGCGTATGGGGCCATTTGTAACACAGAGATAATAAAGTGAACACAATTTCTTAACCCCTGAAATAAGTCTACAACTATCTGTATACGCTAGTTTTGTACAATAAACCGATTCCCCGATGAATAAGATTAGAATTGTAGCCATTGACGATGTGAGCGACATTCTCGATTTAATTGAATACAATCTCGAGAAGGAGGGCATGGAGGTAGACACTTTCACTGATGGCTCGGAAGCTATCAAGCACATAGCTAAAACAAAACCGAATGTGGTCATCAGCGACTGGATGATGCCGGAGCCCGATGGTCTCGAAGTTTGCCGTATCTTGAGAAACCATATGGCCACACGAGAAATTCCCATTATCATGCTTACCTGCAAAGGTGATATCGCAGACTACAAGGCAGCCATTGATGCGGGCGCCAGTGATTACATCGCCAAACCCGTGAGAATGGATGAACTGGTGAGAAGAATCAAACTTCTATTACCCTCCGATGGCCTTCAAAGAGCCAACTTCGGATGATAAATCGTTTCGCAACCTACATCTTCTTTTGCACCTTTGCTTTCGCTTGTAGCGAATCAAATCTTGAAAAAAACACTGAGGTGCAAGAGACTATCTACATTCACAATCTGGATTTTCAAGGCCACCGCGGATGCCGTGGCTTGCTCCCTGAAAACACAGTTCCTGCTTTCGAAAAAGCATTGGATCTCGGGGTAATGACCTTAGAGATGGATGTTGTTATTTCCAAAGACAAGAAGGTTATCGTCTCACACGAGCCATGGTTTTCCCACGAGATTGCACTAGATCCGGGGGGTGCCCCCATTTCAACCAATGAGGAAAGGAACCATCGCATTTATGAAATGACCTTTGAGGAAACTCAAGCATACGACGTTGGTATGAAGCCTCATCCGCGGTTTCCTGAACAAAGAAAACTCAAAGTCACAAAACCTCTGCTCAGCGAGGTAATAGCAGCAGCCGAAGTGCATTCCAAAAGAATGTCGAGAGCGCTGCCATACTATAACATTGAGACCAAGAGTCAAACCGAAGGGGACGGTCTTTTTCATCCTGAGCCCGAAGAATTCGTCGACCTTGTGGTAGCCGTAATCAAAGCCGCAGGAGTGGAAGGCCGAACGATTATCCAAAGCTTTGACGTGCGCACACTGCAAGTAGCGAAGGAAAAATACCCCGAGATAAAATTGGCTCTCCTCGTAGAAAATACTCAAACACCCGCTGAAAATCTCGAAATACTGGGTTTTACTCCCGACATTTATAGCCCTGATTATGCTTTGGTGGATAAGCTTCTCGTCTCTTTTGCCAAAAAACAAGGAATGAAAGTAATTCCATGGACGGTAAATGAACGGGAAGAGATGGATAGACTGATTGGAATGGGTGTTGATGGAATCATCACCGATTATCCCGACAGGCTTCCTATTCAGGAGTAATAAAATTTTCGAAATGTCTATTAGTCTTAAAAACCGCACGATCAACCGTGAGTTGAGCTGGCTTTCATTTAATCATCGGGTGTTGCAAGAAGCACAGGACAAAGCCGTGCCCTTGGTCGAACGCCTCAGATTTCTGGGGATTTTTTCAAATAACCTCGATGAATTTTTCCGCGTGAGGGTGGCCACGATGAAACGGGTTGAGTCGATAAGCAAGAAGAAAGAGCTGATCGGTGATAAAACTGCCGCTGAGGTATTGGATGAAATCCAAGATGAAGTCGTGCGGCAAAAAGAGCTTTTTGCCGTCATTTATCACAGTATTTTGGAAGAGCTCAAGACTCACGATATTGAAATCGTAAAGGAAAATGAGCTCAATGAAGAACAGGCAGGATTCGTAGATGCCTACTACCGTGCTGAAGTAGCACCACTCTTGGTACCCATCATGCTCAAGAACTTGGATGAATTTCCTTACCTAAGAGACAAGTCCATTTTTCTGGCCGTAAAATTGACCACCCGCAAAAAGAACAAGTCGGGTACGGCCAAGCAATATGCCCTGATCGAGGTTCCATCTGAGGCGACCCCGCGATTTGTGGTTTTACCCGAAGCCAACGGTAAAAAATACATCATGTTTCTGGATGATGTGATCCGCTTCAATTTGAACAAGATTTTCGGCATATTCGATTATGAGACTCTGGAAGCATATACCATCAAACTGACTCGTGATGCCGAACTTGACTTGGACGACGATGTGTCCAAGGGCTTCTATGAGAAAATGAAGAAAAGCCTTAAGCAGCGAAAGAAAGGTCAGCCCGTTCGTTTTCTCTACGACAGTGAAATGCCCATAGATATACTCAAATATCTTTGTAATGAACTTGACATCGACGAGGATGACAACATTATACCCGGAGGACGTTACCACAACTCCAAAGACTTCATGAAGTTTCCGAATGTGGGTGGACCGGAACTTGAGTGGGAAAACTTTGAGTTGCGGGATCATTACCTCATGACCAAAGAAAACAGCATTCTGACGGCGGTTGAGAACAACGATATTTTGCTCCAATATCCTTACCAGCATTTCAGAGGGTTTGTGCACTTTCTGCGTGAGGCAGCCATTCATCCCGACGTCAAGGAAATTAAAATTTCGCTCTACCGAGTGGCAAATCGATCCAGAGTGGTAAATGCTTTGGTCAGTGCCGCAAAAAATGGCAAACAAGTAACTGTTATGGTCGAATTGCGAGCGAGATTTGACGAGGAGGCAAACTTAGAATGGAGTCGCACGCTACAAGACGCAGGTGTCAAGGTCATTTTTGGAATTCCCGATATGAAGGTCCATTGCAAATTAGCCATAGTCACTCGAGTGGTGAAGGGCAAAGAGTTGCATCAAGCAGTCATTGCGACAGGAAACTTCAACGAAAGCACGGCGAGAATTTATTCTGATTTGGCACTATTTACTTCTCACGAAGAGATTTGCGAGGAAGCACTGAAAGTTTTTGCCTTTATTGAAAAGCCTTACCTCAATTTCAGGTTTAAGCATTTATTGGTGGCTCCCGCGGCAATGCGTAGCAAATACATTAAGATGCTCAACCGTGAAATCCAGTTTGCGAAAAATGGCACTGAGGCCTATGCTTTTATAAAAGTAAATAGCTTGGTAGATGAAACGTTGATCAGAAAGCTTTACCAAGCCAGTCGAGCAGGAGTAAAAATTCGCCTGCTGGTTCGAGGAATTTGCTCTTTAATGCCCGGCATACCCGGACTGAGCGAAAACATCGAAATCCACAGCATCATTGACCGATACCTTGAACACACGAGGGTTTTCATTTTTGGAAATGGTGGTAAAGAGGATATCTACATCAGTTCAGCCGACTGGATGGAGCGAAACCTTGACTACCGCGTAGAGGTAAGTGTAGCCATCTACGATCAGACCATACGCAAGGAGATTCGAGATATGATGGAACTTCAGTGGAGCGACAATGTAAAGGCTCGACTTATTGAGGGTAGCCAAACAAACGAATATGTGACGCGGAAAAAAGGTGAAGTTAGCGTGAGGTCTCAAATGGCCATGTACGACCTCATTGATGAACAGCAAAATATACTTCGCGATAATTCCGAGTAGTTTTTTATTCGGAGCCTCTGTTCTGTTCGATGGCAACTGCGCGACTCATACTGATCTTTTGACCGTTGTAAAAAGGAACAACAAATGAATTGGGAATGGCATTTTCACGAACGTAGGCGTTTCCTTCACTCGCTTTTTCGTAGCTGAAGAACAAGCCCGCATAATACCTGGCCAGCCCGTCCTTGACGGTTTCGCCACTTATCGGAAAAAGTCCGCTGAAATTGTTCTTGTCTACGTCTTCGGGATAGTAGCCCAGTTGAATTTTGTAAACCAATCCATCAGGGACATCCTCATTCATCACTACCTCGCCTTCTTCGGCCTTTTCAAACTGTGAGATGTACTCGGGCTCTTCCACACCTTCTACATCGTCGAGGTATTTTCTGTCGAGCAGCTCTCGAATTTCTTCGATCCGGAAGGAAGCATCCTCTAACTCAGAGACGGCTTTGTTCAATTGAGCTTCGACCTGCTGCATCGAAGTTTCTATCGATCTTACGATGGCTTTTTTCGTTGCCCTTTTCGCTTCACTCTTCAACTCCCTGTACATATCTTCATAGAGGGCTATCTCCTCCTCATAACTATTGGCCGCTTGTTGAAAAGAGGCTTCGTCTGCTTCAAGACGCACCAATTCGTCTTCGAAAGGCAGCACCTCATAATTTGGTGTTTCCGGAGTCTCTTTGCCTGATTCAGACTTAAGCAATAGAGAGGCATTGAATAAATCCATCACGGCATTGCTCAAGTGAAGAGACGTTTCTTTCCCGAAGTATTCATGCGAAGAGATATCCACCATCGGATAGAACTCGCGCATGACAGAATCGGCGACGAGCAGCTTTGATTTGCCCTCGTAAAGAAGATTCAATGCCCGAAGATTTGTTTTAGGCGCGTGAAAAAGAGAAGTGTCACTTAACATCAACGATCTCTTCATGAAGAACAGAGCCGTATCGGCAAAAAGCCGCGAACTGTCCACCGAATTGATGAAAGTGGTAAACTTCGTGTAATAATATCCTTCTTCGGCATAGCGGGCTGCAGCAATGGCAGCATTCTTTGCCTTTGCTTGATCAAAATAATTTCGCTCAATTAAATCCTGCCCGCTCAGCAAGATCATCAAGACGGAAAAAAGGACGGTTAATCCGAAGGATTTCATCTGATTGGTGATTCAATCACAATTTTACGTTCAAAATTAAAACTATTTCAACGCAAACAAGTATGGTTATCAACAATGTGTTCAGGACAATTCCGCTAAAAAAGCGTTGATTATTGAATCAAAAAACCCAGTTTTGGTACCGTGAAAAAGTCTCTCCTTCTTACAGCTATACTCCTTCCTTTTCTCTTGAAGGCAGGCGATCCGGAAAATAAGGATCCGTGGATCAAGGCTTACCGACAGCAATTGGCAACCAAACCCTCTTTACTTGCAGCCGAAGAGGATGAGCAATTAATCGCTTTTTTCAATGGGTTTTCCGTCGGAGCAAGCGCCGGTTTGGCACTCTTCCACGGAAGCTTAGCCGACTACGATATTTTTGCACCGTTCGAAGATTTTGGTACTTACTACCAATTTGGCTGGAGGGTTTATGCCGAAAAGAAATTTGACTTTGGGCTTGGCGCCAAATTAGAATTTGAAAAAGGAACCCTCGGCGGCGGCAGGTTAATCGGAAAAGAAAGTTTGCCACTTGACTTTGAATCGGAATATTCGACCATCAATGCAAAGGCCAGTTTTGACATTTTAAATCAACTCTTCGGAAAGGGCAAGGACTTGGATGATTACAAATTCTACCTCAATGCTGAAATTGGTATTGGCGTAACTTTCTTCAGAGCCATCTCTACATGGCGCCCCGTGGGCACACAGCAAGGAGAAATTCGTGACTACGTAGGTTATACGGTGGTTGATGAAAATCCACCCACTCAGCGCTATACGCTAGAGGAAAAAACTTCTCCTGCAGTGGCCTTGAATATTCCGATTGGCTTCACTGCCGGCTACCGTGTAAATCACAAAACGGATATTACCGTTAGCTATGCGCTGAATAATTTGGCAACAGACCGACTCGACTCTTGGGACCGCGATTTCTCGGCAAATGATAAATACTCTTACTTCGGAGTAGGCCTGCGATACAATTTCAATCGCACGAAAGATCAATATCCAAAGAAAAAGGTCAAAGAAGAAAAAGAGCCCAAAGACAAAAAATGGAGTCTATTCGGATCGAAGAAGGAAGACGTTCAGCCAAATGAAGTGAATCTACCCGGACCAATTGAATCAAGGCAGTCAAATCCCATCACTCCCGACCAGTCGGATGAGCAAATGAACGACATCAAGATGAAGATGTTTGAGTTGCAGTTGAAGCTTTTTGAGATGCAATACCTGCTCGACGGTGGCGAAGTCACTCCTTCCACTCAGCCCCCGATTCCCGTTGAGAACAAGTAATTTTTAAGGGGTCCTACCTTAGATCAGATGTCAATTTTCAGGGATCAGTTTTCAATGATCAGTTTTCAGTGAAAAGTGAATTCAAGAGGGGCGGATTGCCATTTAGCTACTAGCCTCTTATCGCGTTCGATGAGTGCTGCGCAAAGATAACCTCACCAGAGCGATTCATCAAAGATCCCGTCTTGGCGAGACGCTTCTCTGTTCACTCAGCGCAAATCCAATCCATTTGAGAAAATTCAATGGAAAGGCTTCTAGCATCGGAACTTAAAAGCTCATTCCTCTATTTTTAGAACCCGATTCGGAATCCCCCTTCCGCAGAAATGACTTGCCCCGAAAGGAACTCGGGTGTGTAAGCTTCATTGCCTTCCGAATCCAAATACAGCATCTCGAGAAAGACCACCGCCCCGTTGATTACCTCCCACTCTGCGGAAAAACCGGCACCCGTCTGACTCCAATCGACGGTCTGCATGAACTCAAGGCCCGTCACATTCGCATTTCCGCTCACGATATCATAAACATGCGGTTCCCCTTTTCTGGCGTACCACAAGCTTGCCTTAAATCGAAGGTTTTTCAAAGGAACATATTCAATCGCTCCATAGATTTCATCAGCATTCTCGCCCAGATAATGGCCCAAGTTGTATTGATTGGAAGCAAAGGTGGTGGATTGAATCTGGTGCCGATAGGTCCAAGGATTGGTGCGGGTATACTCCCCGCTCAAGTGAATATTGGGAAGCGCGTTGAACCAGGTTCCGCCCATTTTAAAACTCATGATATTGGTGTGATTCTCCGAATCCCACATATTGCTAAAGCTCACCTCATCGACAAAAAGAGAAGCGAAGAGATGGACGTTCTTAATCGCCCTGGCACTAACGTCAAAAAACAATTGCGCGTTTTGACCAAGCTCATTGCTGCCCGTTCCCGAATAAGTATGGTCAACAGATTTGAAAAACATGAAAGGAATGAAGTAAACGGGATTTAAACCGTTGTCGCTGTAAATAATTGAGTTTCCAAAAGTAAAGTCAACGTCCCACTTCGATTTGATGGTAAGGTAATTCGCCGCAATATTTTTATTCATATAAATGCGCCGACTCCCGTTTGGTGTAAGGTAGGTTCTTGCGCTATCGACTTCTTCTGACACGAGCCATCCGTGGATGTATTGAAATTCCAGCCAATCGGTTGGGTGAAGTCGGTAATTGATCATCGCATAAGAAGGCGCTTTACCGGAAAAGATATTTGCATTTCGAACGGTATTGCCCCAAGTGAGTCGATCCTTCATCAGCGCCACATCACCCCATTTCCACTGATAGGTTATTCCTCCAATCGCCTCGTTGAAATCGCTGCGATTCTCAGCTGAAATCGATTTGTAGTTTTCGCCTTGTCGGGTGGTGAGGTATTGAGGCGCCGCTAAGACTTCCGAAACATTGTTATCGCGGAGAGATCCGTAGAAACCGAAATTGCCCGCCGAGGCAAAAAATTCACCTCCTACCCTGCGCCAAATTCTCGAGCCGTTATCATTTAACATGACCGAACCACCCAAGATGGGGTTTACCGTTAACTCAAAAGTAGAATCGCTGTAAAAAAAAAGATCTCGTCGACGATCCCAATCCTTGCCAACGCGAAGTTCTTTGCCGTAATCTTTCAAAAAGAATTCCAACTGCTCTGATTGTCGGGAATTCAATTCATCATTTTGGCTTTCCACTTCACTTAGCCAAATGGCGATTTGTTTTCGACTGTAAGGTTTAGCGAAACTGTTCAGAGAGATGTGATCGGCTGCCGCCATTTCATCCAGAAATCGATAGACAGAATTGCCGGAAGGCTCGTAAACGGTCTGTGCCACAACAAGCTCAACGACGAAAACAAAAAGGAAGGAGAAGGTAAATCTTGCCATCAATGGCTACGCGCTTTTTTCAGCAAGATATTGGAAAATGCCTTTAGGCAAACGTTAAAATCGGTAGAAATGGGATCTTGAAAATAGGCTTTCATGTAACGCGATTCTGATTCCATAATTTCATCGAGAGTGTTGGGCATGTCGGCATAAAACGGCGGAATAAGACCCGGCTTCCCTTTCACGCGAAGCACTTTATGTTCGGGCGAGTACAAGCTCAAATAATGCTCACTAAGCGGGCGGACACCCACCAATTTCAAATCGCCGCGCAGGATATTGTAAATCATCGGAATCTCATCGATCCAAAATTTACGCATCCATCGCCCCCACTTGGTGATTCTGAAATCGTCGGCAAATTTCCCTCCGTTTTGCAAATCATTTTGCTCGAACACGTATGCCTGTATGTACTGAGCGTAAGGGTGCATGGTTCTGAATTTGTAGACCGTAATGGGCCGGCTGCGGTAGCCAATGCGCTTAATACGAAGCAACAATCCCGTACTGGGCTCGGCCTCAGTCGATGGCTCAGAAACCTTACTCACCCTGAAATAGAGTTTGCCGTCTATCTCCTCCGCCGCTTGTATTTCGAAACCGCAGTACACCAACC
>DATFKV010000512.1:0-2424 GCA_035268465.1 Cryomorphaceae bacterium
TCCGTATATGTAGATTTCCTGATTAGCATTCACAATAGTTGAAAAAGGAGAGTCACTACCTGACCCACCGACAAAAGACGCGAAAATCAAGTCGGTCCCGTCGGGGGTGAGCTTGCTAATCGCGACGTCGGTGCCTCCACCACCATAATCTTCTTGGAAAGCTCCGTCAGTAATCGGATAGGCCGAATCAAAAGATATGGCGTGAGTATATATATTCCCGGCCAAATCAAAAGTTGCTCCATGGCCAAAGTTGGCGCCACCACCTCCGCCTGTTCCGGAAAGGGTAGCAGCAACCAAAACAGGATCAATTACCAGAGGGTATGTGTGATCATATCCTTGAGGAAATGAGAAACCAAAGACACCGGCTGAATATTCCACATAGGAACATTCTACAATAATCCTCTCTCCGTCAATAATCTGATAACTGACAGGCAAAGACTCTATATAATCACCCACAGCGGTATTAAGAATCAGCTTACCGTCAAGGATAGAAATGTCGTCTTGTCCCAAGTATTTAAAACGGATTTGGTTTGGATCCGCCTGAGCATTCACGATATAGTCATACTTGAAACTCCCTTTTTCGGTAGCTACTTTTAAGGAAATACCCTCATAAAACTCATTCGTTGACAACCCTTGATAAAGGGGCACCCTTCCTTGCCATTTTGATCTGTCCCGACCCAAGAAGTAGTTGTGATAGGCCGAAAGTCTTTCAGCACCCGAGAATACGATAGGCTCAGCCCCTTCAAATCTCAAACGAAAGGCATGCGCCATAACGGACTCAGAGATGACATCATGATCAGAATGTCCATCATGAGGGTAGTGAGCCACGGGCTCTTTGGCCAAAAAAGTAAAACCCTTGGCTTCCGCGAAAACAGTCAGGTTATTGAACTCCGCCTTGTAGGTAAAAGGACCATCCCACTGTCCTGCGTTCGGAATAAAAGGGTTGTGATTTTCGGAATATGCGTAGAACGACATTAGCAAAAAAATGGCTAGCACTAATCCTCTTAGAGAGTCAAAGGGAGGTTTCATTGAAGTAGACTATTAGATTGGTATGCCATTATTGACGCTGGAAACAGAAACCTGTTGCCTGATTTGATTAGACTCTGAAAAAATTTTCCTGAGGCCATTTTTTTGTATCGCCCGTAACAAACTTAATCGCGTCTCAGCTGTTTCCTTTCTGAACCAAAATAAAGCAAAATGGCACATTTAAGATTGGGCGACGAAGCCCCTGACTTTACCGCTCAAACGAGCGAGGGAATACTACATTTTCATGAATGGCTGGGAGACAGTTGGGGGATTCTCTTTTCTCATCCTGCAGACTACACTCCTGTTTGTACGACTGAATTGGGAACAGTGGCAAAATATAAATCTGAATTTGACAAACGCAATGTGAAAGTGGCTGCCTTGAGCGTTGACGGAGTAGAATCGCATAAAGGTTGGATCAAGGATATCAACGAAACCCAAGACACAACCGTCAATTTTCCCATCATTGCCGATGAGGATAAAAAAGTCTCGGGGTTGTACGACATGATTCACCCCAATGCAGACAACAACCTGACGGTGCGGTCAGTATTTATAATTGATCCATCGAAGAAGGTTAAATTAATCCTTACGTATCCGGCTTCCACGGGAAGAAATTTTGACGAACTGCTTCGGGTGATTGACTCACTTCAACTGACTGCTTACCAAAAAGTGGCCACCCCTGCTAATTGGCAGGATGGCGACGATTGCGTAATCGTACCATCAGTTACGAATGAAGAAATCCCAAAACTTTTCCCCAAGGGGCATAAGGAGATCAAACCCTATTTGCGCATGACGCCGCAACCCGATAAAAACTAAAAAAAAGCCCCGACGCAATCGGGGCTTTTTTCATTCTCTCAATCGCGAATCATCAGATTCACACGCCCATCGAATATTTTTTAATCACTGTTTCGCCTTGGTAATCCTTATCAAAAGCGGCGCATATGTTTCTGACAAAGAATCTTCCCGTTTCGGTAAGTTTTACCCGGTCATAAGTACGCTCAATTAACCCGTCCTCCTCAGCCTCTTCCAATTTTCGCAGACAGTTTCTCATGTAGGATTGTTCATCTCCATTCGCGCTTCCCCAGAAGGTTTCGTGCTGACAGGTAAGGTTTAAAATGTGCCCTCTGATCATCAATTCCGTCTGATCCAACAGGTGCCCTTTTACGATCGGCAGCACTCCTTTCCGCACCTGTTCGATATAACCCTCGACAGATTTTGCGTTTTGGGCAAAGGCCGAACCGATATCGCTGATGGAGCTTACCCCGAGACCGATCAAAAAATCGGTTCTAAGGTCGGTGTACCCCATAAAGTTTCGGTGCATGGTACCTGTTTCGTAAGCGCAGTAAAGCGAATCTTCTTTGAGGGCAAAGTGGTCGAAACCAATGGGCTCGTAACCCGCTT
>DATFKV010000513.1:0-5874 GCA_035268465.1 Cryomorphaceae bacterium
GGCCGTATTTTTAAAGTCGTTCGGCAAGCCCGAACAAGCATTTGAAATCAGAGAAACCGATAAACCCATTTGCAAGGAAACTCAGGTTTTAATCAAGGTGGAAGCCTTCGGACTAAACTTTGCCGATGTGCTGGCGCGCAGCGGGATGTATCCCGAAACGCCACCAACTCCATGCGTAATTGGCTACGAGGTGGTCGGGAGAATTGAAGAAGCGGGAAAAGAGGCGCCTGATGGTCTTGTAGGGAAGCGCGTGGTTGCCATGACGCGTTTTGGGGGCTACGCCGAATACGCAGCTACGGACTACCGGGCTGTGGCAGAGATTTCCGATGACTTTGACGCCTCGAAAGCGCTGGCGCTGGGAACGCAGGGAACCACCGCTTACGTCTGTTTTGAAGAAAGCATGAACCTCTACAAAGGGGATCGCGTGCTGGTACACGCGGCAGCCGGCGGAGTTGGCTTGATGCTCTGTCAGCTGGCTTTGGCCAAAGGATGCGAGGTATTCGGAACGGCGAGTCAGCCGAAGAAGCTGGACTTTCTAAAAGAATTGGGCGTTCAGCATCCCATCAATTACAAAGAGCAAGACTATTCTGAGGCGGTCAAGAAAATTCTCAAGAACGAAAGACTCGATGCCACGTTCAATTCCTTGGCGGGAAAGAGCACGAAGAAGGATTTGAAATTGCTGGGAGCAGGCGGGAAGTTTCTGATTTTCGGCGCGGCATCTCGGGTCGGAGGATCGAAGGGGATTATCTCAGGATTGAAGTTGCTCTGGCAAACGGGGTTCTTTACACCGCTCACATTTATCATGCGATCCAAGTCCGTGATCGGGATCAATATTCTCAAGCTGGGCGATTACAAACCACAGGTGGTGGCCAAGTGCATGCAGGAAACTGTAGCACTCGCCGAAAAAGGAATCTTGAAACCGGTAGTGCACCAAACCTTTTCCGTAGATCAATTGGCGGAAGCGCACAAAGCTTTGGAAAACCGAGGAACGATCGGGAAATTGGCTGTCAAGTGGGAATAAAAAGAGCCGAAATAGAATCTCGAGCTAAAGAATCTCTTCGTGCAATCGAAGAAAATAAGGTTGTTTCCCTAGAAGATTTTAGAAAACACACCCAATCTTGGTTGAAGAAAAAGTCTGCAAAGTAGCTTTTAGAGCTGCTCATTTATCAATGTAGATTAGTTGAATTCACTCCTCCTACCATGGTTTTTGGAAGTGGGTTAATTTTTTTTGTCCTGAAGGGACGACTTAGATCAGCATCGGGTGCAACCCGATGTGTACAGTTTGAAAGTTGTCAGAACGCCGCAGGCGTGACTCTATCGAAGAAAGTCTTCCGAGATTTTATGTTTAAGCCATCTTCCCCAAAAAATCCTCCAATTCCTTTTTGAACTTTTCTTTCGGAGCACCGATGAGTGCTTTAACATTCGCATCTTCCTTAACCCTGATCTCGCGCAATTTGAGCTGCTGATCGACGTAAAGCATCTCCATTTCGGGCATGATTTCTTTAAGCGTGTAGGCCACGTCATTGACCGAAAGGTTTCGATCGACCAAATTGTACACCTTTTTTCGGTTTTTGGCGAAGATGAGCTTTTCCATAAAGTCGGCTACTCGCCGGATGTGAATGAAGGCGCGCAGCTGCTCACCCGAACCATTGATCGTAACGCGGTTGAAATTCTTGGCTTGAAATACGAAGCGATTGATCACCGAGTCGAAGCGCATGCTCTTGGAATACCCGTAAACATTGGCACAACGAATGATGGAAACTTCTTTTTTCCCGGCTAGCCTGCCGATGTGTTCTTCTCCTCTCAGCTTCGATATGCCGTAGAAGGTCTTCGGGTTCGGAGTAGTTTCGGGGGTGGCTGATTCTTCTCCCGAGCCATAGACACTGGCGCTGCTGAGGTAAATGACCTTCTGGCAATCCGATTCTTCCAAGGCGTAAGACAGCTCTGCCGTCCCCCAATGATTTACCTGATCAAATAGATGGGGGCTGATGTCGGCAAAAGGAGTGCTCACCTTGGCGGCGAGGTGAATGACCAAGTCGGCGTTGGCAATTTCTTTCTTTAAGGTATACGAATCGAGAATATCGGCTTCGACAAAACTCGTCTTCTCGTTCAGTCGCTCGGGACCCAAGAAAATATTGTAATTCTTTCGGCTGAGGTTGTCGTAGATTCTGATTGACTCTACCTCTTTGTGGTTCATCAGCTTTAAGCTGATTTCAGTACCGAGGTATCCGGCTCCTCCGGTTATTAAAATCTTCATTTAGTCTTTTTCTGCAAGTTCGGTATGGAGGCCACATTCGGTTTTGCTCAAGCCAAACCACCTGGCGGCGCGAGGGTCATTTAAATTGGTCTTTCTGGTGCAGGGAATGCAGCCGATGCTTTGGTAACCTTTTGCATCGAGCGGGTGCCTTGGCAGGTCGTGCTCTTTGATGTAGTCGAAAATATCCTTTCCGGACCAGTCGAGCATCGGATGAAAGCGTTCCGTTCCGTACTTGGCCGGTTGGTAGGTGGTCATATTCCTTCGATTCAGGTTCTGGTCTGCTCGCACTCCGTTTACCCAAATGTCGTATTCGTGGAGCAATCTTTCCGTGGGCTCCACTTTATTCAGGTGGCAACAGTAATCCGGATTGGAGGTAAAAAAGAAATTGCCGTTGGCATCTTTTTGTTGATGCTTGGGAGTGGATGAAGAAATGGTTCTGATATCCAGTTTCAACTTCTCGGCCAGCTCATCGCGAAACGCCAGAGTTTCGGGAAAGAGAAAACCAGTATTAAGGCAAAAGATGGGAACAGGTACTTCGCTTCTACTGACAATGTGCAATAGCGGAATGGAATGCGTTTGAAACGATGAGGTTAGAAATAGCTTCTTTCCTTCTGCTTCCAGTGTTTGCAATTCCTCGATAATGGAGCCGACATTCATGAGCACAAAGTTACCGACTTAACCGATTTATTGATAGACATTGTAAGCATGTCGTACAGTTTTATATAGGTTTTCGTTATGATTGGTTTTGGTCAGTTGACGTATTTTCATCTATCGCTCTTAAGGGAGCTTTTCTGCGAATGCTCTGCTCGAGAGAAATGGTGGTCTCGGTGCGTTGGATGCCATCCACTTTCTGAATTTTTTCGTTCAGCACCTCTCTGAGGTTTTCGGTATTTCTGCAGACTACTTTCAGAAATATGCTGTATCCGCCGGTAGTGTAAAAGGCTTCAACGATTTCTTCTATTTCTTTGAGTTGGGCTATGACGTTTTGATAAGAGGCTCCTTTATCCAAAAAAACGCCGATAAATGCCGTCAGGTCAAATCCGAGTTTGGCAGAGTCAACCACGATTTCGGTGCCTTTGACCACCCCTGCTGCTTCCATTTTTTTCATACGAACGTGGATGGTTCCGGCCGATACAATCAATTTTTCGGCGATTTCAGTGTATGGCGTCCGAGCATTGCCGCTCAGTATCTCCAAAATCTGACGGTCGAGGTTATCGATTTGATAATCCATTGGTAATTATTAAATGATCAATTAGTGAATATGCAATTAAATGAATTTGAAATATGGATTGCATAAAAATAATACAAATATGTAACGTAATTAGCAATGAAAGGGTATAAGCTATACATTAGTCCTAATCCTTGTAGGGTGATGAAACCGGCAGACATGCCCTCCTGTCTCGAGGGTGGAGGTAAAGGATAAATCAGCTCAGGCTGGCTAACTGCTCCTTGAAGGTTCGAATCCTTCCCCTACAGCATCACAATGGCAGTCAGAATTTTCCGGCTGCCATTTTTTTTTGGAAAAAGAGGTATTCTCCGTTTTGCGAAAAGACAAAAAAAATGGCATTCAAAATTGAACGCCATTTTTTTAAAAGAAGGATATGCCTATTGGAAAGGATCGTAATTAAACGCAAAGCTTATTCCCAGTGATGTTCCGGTGGGTCCTCCACCAAAAGCGGTATCAAAGAGATCTGAAGCATCAATTTCTCCACGAACATAATAGCCACTAAGAATATTGCTATAAATGTATGTGTACTCTAGTTCAGGAACTGTAGGAATGTCGATAACTGCATTAATAAAACAATTGTTGAACCCGTTTCCGGTGCTGGATACCAATTCTTCTCGGTAAGTAAAGAAAGGCAAGGTTTCTTCATTAATTTGGAAAGGTGCGCATTGGCCCGCTTGCAAACCACCTACTACAGCTACATTCAGGAAGGTTGGAACTCCCTGACCCAGATCGTCAGGCATTGGAAGATGTAGAGTGATTGTTCTGCGGTACCGGTCTCCATTGGGTGTTTCAAATTCTGATATACCGGTAGCCTTCAAGTATGTCCCACCGAATGGGAGTAGTGGTTCCGGCTCAACAATTAAACCATCAGGACCAGAATCAGCGGTAACAGAAATAGTATCTTGACCTGCTGCTGCAAGAAGCATGTTGAGGGTTTGTTGATCTGTAAATTCAGACGGAAATGGTCCTCCCCCGATTCCTGAAGAAATAATGAATTGTTCGCAAGGCTCACAGTTCGGCCCTCCACAATCTATTTCTTGTTCAAGTTGGTTTTGTATGCCATCATGGCACGAGATACAAAGTTCGCAGTTGCCATTGTCGTACTCCGGAATCGGCCAATCTACGCAGTCGATCTCAAGTTCAGGTCCGTTCAGAAACCCATCATCACAGGTAGCACAAGGAGGACAGATCGTAGCAGGATCGTCATCGCAGTCTACTCCCGTTTCGTCACCGTCTTGATAGCCGTTTCCGCAGGCAGGAACGGGATCACACGGAGGGCAGCCGTTATCATCTATATCGTCACAATCTATTCCCGTTTCAGCGCCGTTTTGCAATCCGTCAAAACAAGTCGGGATAGGACAATCGGGACAAGAAGTTTCAAAATTGTTGTCGCAATCAGGACCTGTTTCTACAACCACCAAGTACCCATCGGGATTTTGAGGTGTAGGCTCGATGTATTCAATATGGATATTTTGGATACCGTCGTTGCAGGTGGGGGTAGGGCACTCGGGACAACCCGGCGCTCCGCAGTCAATACCCGTCTCCTGACCATTCTGAATTCCATCACCGCAAGTGGGCGGGAAGCAGGTTGTCGGACAATTTGACCCTCCGCAATCTACTCCTAGTTCGTCTCCGTTTTGAATTCCGTCATCACAAGTGGCTACACAAAAAGTATCACAGGGAACTCCACAATCTACGCCTTGCTCCAATACCAGACGCCACAATACGCCACCGGCCATCCCTACGCTGTCATTCGAATTGAAATCAGCCATGGTCAGATTCGGATCAAATTTCCAATGGGCATTTTGAATATTGTCTTCGCAAGTTGCGCAGGGAGCACAATCTTCCCCACCGCAATCGATAAATTGTTCCGTGCCGTTCAAAACTCTGTCGTCACAAGTTGGCAAACATTCAGGGCAAGGGCCACCGCAATCGATGCCAATTTCGCCTTGATTTTTAACTTCGTCAAAGCAAGTAGGTTCAATTCTGTTATCTTCATTTCGGCAAGAGCTTAACGCAAATGCCACAGAAGCAGCGATGAAGAGGAGTCTCAGTATTCTAAATTTCATCAGGTAAGGGTTGAAATAGGGTATTAGCCCGCAAATTAAGTATATTCTTCAGACGCTCAAATATAAGTAAAGTTGTTTCCGGTTGCCTATTGGCCCACATTTGTAATAGATGAATATCAAGAATGGATCGATGATAAAAAAAGAATTAGAAAGTAAGGAGTTTACTTGGAAAAAGTTGAATGCACCTAATAGAGAACTAGTAAGAAGGCTGCTGATAAAATTTCCAAAACTCCATCCTGTTCTGGCAGAGTTGCTTGTAGCCAGAGGGCTGCATTCGGGAGAAGAAATTGGGGCTTATTTTTCTACCGATATCGGAGCTC
>DATFKV010000514.1:0-8529 GCA_035268465.1 Cryomorphaceae bacterium
CCGGGACGGCCGTGCCTCATCCAAATGCCAAGCATTACTTTAATGCCCTCTTTTTCGGCAGCGTCCAGCAGCTCCGGGGTGTTCGGGCCGGTTCCCCAAGTTCTGATGCTGTTTACTCCTAAAAATTTCAATTCTTGAAAGTGCTGAGGGTAATTTGCCACGTCATCATCGTACCCAAAAGTGACTCCTTTGACCTCAAAGGGTTCCCCATCAACGAAAATGCTCCATCGATCGCCCGTTTTTTCAACAGTGGTCTGAGCGCTCAAACTACTACCTATCGAGATCAAGAATAAAAGGACAGAGCTAAATAGTGTATGCTGCATAGAGAGATGGATATAAAAGATAACCCTGCGGAAAACACAATGGTTTAATTTGAAAGTGAATGGTTTATTGGCAGCGGGGTTTTAAAGGGTATCAGCGCCTTTTTTTCAGTCACGGCAGCTGCTTTAAAGGGTGTAAAAGAGGTTTCTTCAGTTTTCAAAAATGCGTCGAACACTCTCAAATTGCCGCAGAGCATAGCGCCCTGAAGCAGCGTAGTAAGTAAACTCACCCGAGCGTGGTATCTCATCCCACCCGGAGTTCGCCCTTACCGAATCACCACAAACTTGCCACTGCCCCGCCTATCAGCCTCGTCAAGGATTTTGAAGAAATAAACACCTGACTCCCAACCTTCGGTGCTTATCCTCAAGTTGCCTTCGGTGACTATTATGTTGTTTTGAAGCACCATCCTGCGTCCGCTCGAGTCATAAACTTCCAAATCTACTTGCCCATCAATCGCCCCCGTGGGATAGCCTATATGCAGTACATCGGTCGTGGGATTAGGAAAAACCTTAAGCTCTGAACTTAGAGCGTCACCCTCTTCGATACCGAGAACCAAAAGATCGCCGCACTCTACTCCGCCTTTTTGAGAATAAACGAGGTTCGTGATTGAGCCTGATACCATACCTCCACCGCAACAAATGGTATAGCCGCTATACCTGTAGGTTCTTCCGAGACCTTGCTTCAATACGTGCTTTCTCGGAAGACTGTACAAATCTCCCGGGGCCACATGCAAGTTGTTGCCATAGCAGTTTACCCCACCCTGTGGACAATTCCTAAAATGGGTAGACTCTATTCTATAGGTATATTCGCTCATACACGCATCGGGAGTGAACACGAGACTTTCGATATAGTAGGTGGAATCAAAAGACCCCAAGTCAGGATGTATGGATTCCTCTGATTCAAAAGGAAAACTGACCAACACCTCTGATTTGGAGACCGCACTTACCGATTCCGTAAGGGCATTGATAGCACTATCAAGGGTAAAATGATGCACGTTATAGGTATATCGGACCGAATCCTGGTCTTCCGATCGATCGGTTACCGTATAGGTTCGGTAAGATATTGCGGCTGGATCGAAGGGGTTTGACATGTTGTAGTACCGGTATTGGTATACATCGCCTATGGCACGATCATACACATCTACTGCTTTAATTTCATAAAGTCCGGCTTCGGCCCCGGAGTGACCGGCAATGGCTATGGATTGCGCCATTTCCGGAAAACTATCTAGGCGCATAAAGTGTATGGCACCAAGCTGAGCTCCGATGGTAATCGGGGCATTGTGAAGGGCAGTTTCCATGGGCACGCCCTGGGCATCCAGATGTGCCAGGCGGTATTGGTATACAGAGTCTTCCACATCGAGGTGGCTGATAACCCCTTCACCTTCGGCTATGAGCAGTAGCGACTGATCGGTATCTTGAAACACCGTTGAAGAATCATCCACCGCTAGTCCGAAATCAAAAAACAGCGTATCGCCATGTGTCGTTTCGCAGGTATAGGATTCGGAACCAATCTTTCGGATCTGCCTTCCAAACCAAAGTGGGACTTCCTGCAGGACACATTGGCCGCCCGAACCCCAAAAATCAACTTCTTCACAAAAATCAAATGATTCGATATAAGAATCGTCGTCATCTATATCTACTCCGTATGAAGGATAGAAAACACTATCCCCGTTCATGACCTCGCTAGCGGTAAAAGCCAGACCGGAGGTTGCTCCTGCCACAGGAGCAGTGGTGTAGAGTGCTACCGCATCGAAATCGAAAGGTCTATGCACTTGAGCGCAGGCAGGCGCCACGGCGGCAGAAACAACGATGATCGAGAGAAGGTATTTGGGTAAATATCGAATAAGAAGCGAGAGCGGAGAGTGGTTCATAGCATTAGTAAGTAAGGTTAGGTTAAGTTGCAGTATACTTGTGTTTAGCAAGTTTTTAAATGTACTCATATCTTTCAGATAGCCCTAGGCATGTAGAGAGATTTAATTGGTCAATCGTGGATTCCAAAAGTAGCGATCGCCCTTCCGGAAATAGCTACCGGATTTCGATGGAAGATTAGCAAATCACTGAAAAACGGCTGGCGATGGTGCCGAAATAGTGTCAAATCCTAAATTGGAGTTTTGAAGGCTTCGTCGTTGTATTTATACGAAGTAGTGAGAAAATCAGAGAATTCAAACGGTAAAAGGCTTGGGCATTTGTACGACTGTACCTTTGGCTCAGCTCAAGTCCAATTTATTTAAAAAGCTTTATATCACATTGATCTTCCCCACAGCCTCCACCACTACTTCGACGCGCTCAGTATAACGCTCAAAAAATCATCCGCCTTAAAACTTGCACCTCCAATCAATCCGCCGTCCACATCGGGTTGGGCGAATAGCTTGGCGGCATTGGCGGGAATAAAGTGCTTGGTTTAGTCCACCTCCGTCTTCATTTCCGCAAGCTCCAATGAATCCACCTCCTCCAACGAGGAGGACACTCTGAATATCAATTTTGGTTTATGGAGAAGCATCGTTTGTAAACAAGAAATACTTAAACTCAAAGACGCGATCCTGACCTCCTCGTTGGAGGAGGTGGCGCAGCTCGACGCAGGAGGGATGCAACGGAGGTGGATTCTTCTATAACTTCTCCTCTGCCTATCCCGCAGCCCCCACAACCTTCAAAAAATCATCCGCCTTCAAACTCGCTCCTCCGATCAATCCGCCGTCCACATCGGGTTGGGCGAATAGCTCGGCGGCATTGATGGGAGTAAAGTGCTTGGTTTAGTCCACCTCCGTCTTCATTTCCGCAAGCTCCAATGAATCCACCTCCTCCATGGGAGGAGGACACTCTGAATATCAATTTTGGTTTACGGAGAAGCAGCGTTTGTAAACAAGAAATACTTAAACTCATAGACGCGATCCTGTCCTCCTCGTTGGAGGAGGTGGCGCAGCTCGACGCAGGAGAGATGTGACGGAGGTGGATTCTTCTATAACTTCTCCTCTGCCTATCCCACAGCCCCCACAACCTTCAAAAAATCATCCGCCTTAAAACTTGCACCTCCGATCAATCCGCCGTCCACATCGGGTTGGGCGAATAGCTTGGCGGCATTGGCGGGCTTAATGCATCTTCTTTACACTGAGAAGTTAATATTGTTTTCAATCTTGATTTCCTCTCTTTCCAAAAAACGCTTCCAATTCCTTTTTGAGCATTTCAGGATCTTGACGATTATCAAAAAAAGTAACGATTTCTATTTCTTGCGTCTTCTCAAGAATTCTAAAAATAGCCGACGTGTGTTTTGTTATAACGAGATCGTATAAATCCGAAAAGGTTTCTGTTTTCTTGCATCTATATGGCTAAGATGAAAGCGCTTTAAATTCATCTTTGACTTTAAGCAAAAACTTGGCCTTAACGGAATCACCCCACTCATTTTCGAGATAGAGCAATAAGTTGTCCAATCGCCGCTCAGCAAGCCTGGACAGATAAACCCTCATCCTGCGTTTTTCTTCAGGTATTCAGAAAACTCGATTCGCTCTCCCCTGTCAAGTTGTTCCAACCCCAGGCGAATCTCTTCGATTTGATCTTTAGTGAACTCAGGTTGCTCCTTTGATTGTTTACTCAATATTTTATGAAGCTCGCCGATCAGCTCAGAATTATCCGAATTGAGGATTAATTTGACCAGCTCTATTTTAGAAGTTTCGATATTCATACCGCTATGTTTCGTAAAGCAAGTTAGGAAAAAACGCTTTACTTGTTTGCTTCCTTTCTTGCATCTTGCTTACCCCGCAGCTCCAACTACCTTCAAAAAATCATCCGCCTTCAGACTCGCTCCTCCAATCAATCCGCCGTCCACATCGGGTTGGGAGAAGAGCTCGGCGGCATTGGCTGGCTTGGCGCTTCCGCTGTAGAGGATGCGGACGATCTTGATAAGAACTCAACTGCTTATTTTTTATTCAACCATTTTGACTTTTCCTTTAAATAGGCCTTGAGCTCTTCAAAGGTCATGTTTATTGTCTCCTTGGCAATTCTCTCTTTTTCGGCTCGAAAAAAACCTACGGTATCAAATTCTTTACTCGTTGTCTTCATGTCCTATGATTTCTCTTGGTGATCGTATATCCAGTTGTTGGTGTCCTTCCCTCAGGTTGATTGAATTATATCCTCTAATTCTGAATACGTTAACAATATGCTTAAAATTCCAACTAACCAGAATATCAGCTTTTCTGATGGTTGCAGTGGCTATGTGCAAACAGTCGTCGAGGCTGGTTTTACCCACCACTTTTTCAGCTATGTATTGCAATGCGAGTTGTTTACAATCATCGGTGAGTTCAATCCGTTCAGCATATTCGTCAACCATTTTCTTAAAGAAAACCTTAACCCTATCGGGAGCATTCTCTAGTTCGACAATAGTCAATTCAGAATACAAACAGATGATCTCTCCGCGTTCAACCATGTCAAAAAGCTGTTTGGTCTCCTTTTCAAACTCATGGTCTTAGAGGCCTCCAAAGACAGATGTATCAAGATAAAGTCTTGGTTTCATAGAGCTAAAGTTAGCCTAAATCTCCCTATTCCGGATGATCAACAAGATTAATCTTCTTGAGGAAGCTAGCCCCACCAATCAACCTGCTCCGTTGGATTTGTAATCATGCGGTGATAAAACAAATGACGCAACGAAGCAAGTAAACTTTGCATAGCAGGTCATCCACATTGTTAATTGTATTATCGGTCAACATTGCTCCTACGTAATTTTCTCTTTTTTCGAATGAGATTAACGAAATAAGGCATGTTCAACATTCCGATTAAGATTCAATTTCACAACCCGGCTAAAATATGCAAAAGAGGAAATAACTTATTAAGTAATTTTTGCTCCGCTGGATTTACCCTACATGATCACTCCCTAAGGTCGTCGGTGAGAACGCTCCTGCGTCTCGCTTGCAATCCTGCGGTTGAGAATTTCATCCCGCAGCTCCCACCACTACTTCGACACGCTCAGTACGACGCTTAAAAAATCATTCGCCTTCAAACTCGCCTCTCCGATCAGTCCGCCGTCTACATCGGGTTGGGAGAAGAGCTCGGCGGCATTGGCGGGCTTGGCGCTTCCACCGTAGAGGATGCGGATGCTTTCAACAACGCAGGCATTGTGCGTGAACTTAGAAAACATTACCGCCCTTTTCTTTACATTGATCACGTTTAATTTCCAAGCGTCAAGCGGTCACAACCCATAAACTGCCTTCATTGATTTCTATCAAGAACTTGTTATGCTCTGATGCTACATCACTTATCCGATCGATATGCTTCTCGACTATTTCCAGTAATTGTCTGTTTGAGATGTTACCAAGGTTGATTTTCACTAACCTACGCGGACTACTCTTTAGAAAGTGCGTGTTCTTAAAATCCTGATCTTTTGAAATGAGAATGCAGGCATTCTCATCAACATATTTAGAAATTTGATCATCAGATGTATGCCATTTATCCAAAACATTGTTCACATGTTCTGACCTGTGACCAAGATTTTCGAGGTATTTGGACAATTTAATGGTAATATGAACATCACATAAAAACCTCACTGAGTTCCAAACTGAAAACTTTGACCGGATACGAGTAACCGTGCATATTTCAAACACGCCAAAATATCTTCTTTATCCAATTCCGGGTGATCACTGATGATTTCGTCCGGAGTCATTCCCGAACCGAGCATATCCAATATCACTTCTACCGGCCATCTCATACCCCTGACAATTGGTTTGCCGTGGCAAATTTGCGGGTCAATGGTTATACGATTCGAATTCATAAGTACAAGATAGGATAAATTGCATTTTGATTTAGCAAGTTCAAAAACTCGAGCTTTCTAGGTCAGTTTTTATTGCAGGCTATAATGTTACTCTGCGACCTGACTCTTAACCTGCAGCTCCAACCACCTTCAAAAAATCATCCGCCTTCAAACTCGCCCCTCCGATCAGTCCGCCGTCCACATCGGGTTGGGAGAAGAGCTCGGCGGCGTTGGCGGGCTTGGCGCTGCCGCCGTAAAGGATGCGGACGCTGTTGGCAAAGTCGGAGTTGAACTGTTCGCTCAGCATATTGCGGATCTCAGCGTGCATCTCTTGGGCTTGGTCAGAAGAGGCGGTCTTTCCCGTACCGATGGCCCAAACGGGTTCGTAGGCTACTACGAGGTCTTTGAGTTCATCGGCGGTGAAGCCTTTCAGGGCAATGCGCACTTGGTGAGAAACCACGTCGACGTGGTTGCCGCTCTCGCGCTGTGCCAGCACTTCGCCGCAACAGTACACCGGACGGATGCCCGCATTGACGCATGCGGCAATCTTCTCGCGAATCAATTCGTCGGTCTCGCCGTGGTACTCGCGGCGTTCGCTGTGGCCCACGATGGCGTAGCGCACTCCCGCCGACCGCAGCATGGCAGCAGAAAACTCGCCCGTGTAGGCGCCCTCCTCTTGCTGGGTGCTCACATCCTGTGCGCCTACGGCTATGGCTTCATTGGCCACACCGGCCATTTCCGAAAGGTAGAGCGCGGGCGGTGCCACCATGACGTCTACGCCCTCGGGTATCTCGCCAGAGCGGTCGGTCAAGGCGCGCAGCAGCTCCATGGCCTCGCTGTGATTCTTATTCATTTTCCAATTTCCTGCTACTAGTGGCTTTCTCATGATTCTCTTTTATTTAATGCTTCTTTAAAGTCAGCCGTAAATATAACCTTCTTAACTCGATTCAATGTGATCATCGCCAATAGAGTGGGCATACAAACACGGCTGTTTCAGCTCGAGTGATTTGCGACGCAGGAGAAAATTGTATCGAGAACACCTGGTAGGGCAATTCTCCTTCCATGACTTCTCGATACAATTTTGGCTCGTACCTCACCAAAACCACTCGAAGTGACAAAGCGCCGTATTGTTGCAATTCAAAATATTTGTCAGTTCGAGTGATTTTGAGGCACGAAAAATCGAACTTAGCGACAAAGGAGCGATCTAACTGACCGAAGGGAAGTAATCGAGAACACCTCGAAGAGCAATTCTCCTTCTATGACTTCTCGATACAATTTTGGCTCGTTCCTCACCAAAACCACTCGAAGTGACAGATCTTTACAGGTCACGTCAAAGTCACCACGACTTGACGAGCAAAATTTAACTTACTCTCACCCTCGGATCTAAAAGACCGTAGATTATATCCACAAAAATATTAATCACCACAAAGCTAGCCGCAATCACCAACACACTTCCCATCACCACGGGAAAATCATCGTTTTGCAGCGATTGAAATACTTGCAACCCCAGCCCTTTCCAGTTGAAGACGAACTCGACGAATACCGCTCCTGCCAGCATCGAAGCAAACCATCCCGAGACGGCAGTTACTACAGGGTTGAGCGCATTGCGAAGCGCGTGCTTAAATACCACGGCATTGGGCGAAAGCCCCTTGGCACGGGCAGTTCGGGTGTAGTCTTTCGACAATTCCTCCAGCAATGCATTTCGCGTAAGCTGCACCACGATGGCGAGCGGACGAATACCGAGGGTGATCATCGGAAGGATGAGATTCTCCAAGGCGAGGTACTCGCCAGTGAAAACGTCTACATCGTAAAGGGAACCCGTCATATTGAGCCCCGTGCCGGGTAGCACCAGCGCCGCATCGCGAAAGAGCAAGAAGTTGAAGTCAAAGAGCAGCGCCGTAAGCGAGTTGAGCACCAGAAGTGCCAAACCGATCAGGGCGCCCCCGATAAACCACTCGACGGTTTTGATCCATGTGCGCGGCTTTCGGAAAAGGGAAATGGCCAGCCCGATCAGCGCCAAAACGATGGGAATGGCGGGCAAGGTGGTCTGTGCCGACCAGAGGTAGCCGCCGATCCACGAGATGATGATGGCACTGAAGAACGATGGGGCGCTCATGCCCAGCACCGCTGTAAAAAGCGCGAACCCGTCGATAAATCGACCTTTGTTTACGGCCGTGACGACCCCGAGCAGTATCCCGAAGAACAAAGCGAAGAAGATCGCCCCGACGGCCAACACCACCGTTCCCGGCAATGCCTCGGCGATGATTTCGCTGACCTGCTTTTTGGATTGGTACGATCGGCGCAGGTAGGGCGTTTTGACCACCAGTACCGTTTCGCCAAAATCGAGCAATTGGGTGTAGTTGTACTTTTCGGGATCGAGGTAAATGCGGCTCCCCTCCTCCTCGCTGTGCACCGATAGCGGACTCACATCATTGAGGTAAAGCGCGTACTGCTTATGCCAAGGCAGGTCGAGCG
>DATFKV010000515.1:0-2052 GCA_035268465.1 Cryomorphaceae bacterium
CGAAGGTGTTCGACATCGTATTGGGGCAGGACAAATCCGTCTACATTGTTGCGAACCACTTCTTTGCAACCACGGCTTTCAATTGTAATGACGGGAACCCCCATGGACAACGACTCCATAAGATTTACGGGCAAGCCCTCGCGCTCGCTGGGAAACACATTCAAATCGGCAATGGCCAGATAGTCTTGAACGTTTTCTTTCCACCCAACCCTCACAATGTCACTATCCTCTTTCAGCGCTTTTTCGAAGCGTTGCTGCTTTGAGGTAGGGTGAATACGATCCTTCTCCCCAATGAGTAAGAGCTTGATATTGATGTGTTTCTGTTTTAGCTCTAGAAAGGATAGAACCACTTTGTCAAAGCCTTTAAAGTGGGTTTGCCGACCAATGAAGATGAAAACGAAATCGTCTTGTTTCACCCCGTTCTCCTCGCGGAGGTGCTTTTTGGTCGTTTCGCTGATTCTAGCCGGATCAAAACGGTCCAAGTCGCAGCCCATGCCAAATGAGTTCAAAACGCTCACGGTGGCTTTTGGGGCATTTTCCTCAAGATACTCCTTGTCGTCTTGAGTGAGCACAAATACTTCATCCACCCGTTCTGAACTCCATCTTTCAGCCTGCGAAATGGCATACTTCCTCCATCCTTTGATCAAGGGCGAGCCAAGCCCGTGAATCGTTCCGGTAGAAGTTGGCCAATTGTTTTTTTTGCCAATCATGGTTGTAAAAAGCGCCGCGGAAAAGTGGATGTTGATGAGGTCAGGTTTTATTTCTTGAACCAAAGCATTCACCTGTCGTCCCGCCGAAAAGTGCTTGAAAGGGGCTAAAGCTCTGGGGAAATCAATGTGGTGCACCTGGCACTCAATTCCTCTGCGGTAGGCGTCAATCCTTGCGATGTGCTTCCTTGAAGTTGCCAAATGAACTTCGTGGTCGCGCTGAATAAGTTCATGCGTCAAGTCCTCCAGGAAAGTGAAGTAATTAGTAATAGAAGGAATGACAAACAGGAGTTTCATTTGGTCAAGGTCATAGCCGATACAAATATATAAATCCCTTAATGTCTTAAACCATCTCGGTTTTATCTGAATGTTAATTCAGCTTTAGTTCATCGCCCGTCTTGATTCGGTAATCCTTGGGCAATTCCGAATGCTTCAATATTTTTTTGATCTTCACTCCATATTGTTGCGATATCCCACGCAACGTTTCACCTTCTTTTACCGTGTGTGTATCGTGGTCTCGGTTTTTTCCGCGTTTCGGCTGGAGGTAGACCAACTGACCTTCTTCAATCTTTTCGTTGTCACCCAAGTCGTTGTATTTCTTTATTTGCCAAGGTCCCATTTGCATGCGATCGGCCAACGCCTCCGGAGAGTACCTGCCATCTGCAATGACATATTTGATTCGATTCGAGCTTTGTTGAATTTCCAACCCACGCTGAATTTCGATCACAATTGCGTCGTTCGATCCATTCGTTGTTCTTTGTTTTACAGGTGGTTTGCCGCGTTTCGCACCCGGGCGATCATACTGTGCCAAGTTGTTTTCTTCGATCAACCGAATTAACAAATCAGGATATTTGGGGTTGGTGGCATATCCTGCTTTCTTCAGGCCCTTAGCCCATGATTTGTAGTCCGTTACCTTATAGTCAAATAAGAAGAGGTAACGGCTTCTCTGAAGAAATACACTGTGGTCGTCAAAACTCTCTTGAGCGTTGCGGTATTTTCTAAAACACTCATTTCGTTTATCGTCGTCATGGTAGGTCTTCTTTCCTTGCCAATCGTGACACTTTATACCAAAGTGATTATTGGCCTTTCGAGCCAATTCGCTATTGCCGTCTCCACTTTCCAAAATGGCTTGAGCCAAAGTGATGCTTGCAGGGATGCCGTGTTTCTCCATTTGGTCAATGGCCACATCCTTCCATTGGGCAATATATTCGGCACGAGTGTTTCGCTTATTGGGGTCACCCTCGGCAATTGCTAAGGTAGAAATCAAGAAGGCGAGTAGAAGAATAACTGGCTTTCTTAACATGTTATGAACAAGATATTTGATAAGTAAATAAACAAGTTTTCC
>DATFKV010000516.1:0-2816 GCA_035268465.1 Cryomorphaceae bacterium
AGCGACTTTATTTCCCCGAAAGGGATTCCTGCCTTTTTCAGTTTTTCGGCTAACTCCGCGAAAGTGTATTGCTCAATGGCTTTTGTTAAAATATCGATTAGGGTGGCTCGATTTTTCACTCTCTTTGAATTGCTTGAAAATCGAGATTCTGAGGCCATGTGCTCCAGTTTTAACACCACGCTAAGTTCAGCAAAGTGCTTTTCACTGCCTACGGCAAGGACAAAACGGACCCCATCTTTTGTTATGAACCAATCTCCGTAAGGTGCAATGTTGGGGTGCGCGGTTCCCATCGGCTTTGCCACTTTCCCCGCCATCAGGTAGTTGCTCGCTTGGTTTGCCAAAGCTGCCAGCGAGGAGGCTTCCAGGGAGCAGATGGTGTATGAGCCCTCACCCGTTCGCTCTCGATGAAGTAGCCCGAGTAGTGCTGCTTCCTTTAGTTGATGTCCCGCCAAAACATCTATCAAGGCGACAGGAAGTTTGGCGGGGTGGTCGGAGTCAGAACCGGTCATCGATATCCAGCCGGTTTCGGCTTGGAGAACCACGTCATAAGCGGGTCTTTCTTGGTTTTCATAACCTTTCAAGTCGAGGAAAATCACATCGGCATTTTGATTTTTGACGGATTCGTAATCGAGTTTAAATTTTTGTGCTACCCTGGGTTGGAAATTGGAAATGACAAGGTCAGCTTCTCTGATTATTTCCTTCACTTCGCTCAGATCATTCTCATCGGTGAGGTCGGCTAGCAGGACTTGTTTGCCATAATTTACCGATGCGTAATAGGCTGAAGTGCCTTGTTCTGATTCGCCCGCCACGCGCCAGCCGCGAGTCACATCCCCGCCTGAGCGCTGGTTTTCTACTTTGATCACCTCGGCGCCGAGCTCGGCAAAAAAAGTTCCCGCAGCCGGGCCCGCCAATACACTCGCGAGTTCCACTACCTTTAATCCCTTGAAAAAATCTCTCATGAATCGAATTATATTTCTGCTGGGTTTGGCAGGTTTTCTCGCCTGCGCCCCAAATACCGTCCACAAAGATGTGGAATCTCCACAAACGCCCGCCGTCGAAAACAGGACATCGAGCTCAAGCTTTGAAGTGGCCATTAAGCCGGGCGACGACGTGGTAGCCATTTTTAAGAATCTTCCTTCAGATGTCAAGAAAATCAGCTTCGAGGCAGGCGATTATACCGCTGCAGACACGCTCCATCTCCCCCGCACGGGAGGTTTGGTGATGATCGATGGAAACGGTTCTGATCTGAAATTAGGCAATATGGGCTTTTACTCCATGCCCGATTCCAAAGATCAGGCGATGTTGTACAATCATACACGGTATTTGATCAAAGACTTTTCGACCATCTCCGGAGGAGAGAAGGGAGTCATGCTGGGGTCTTCGTTTAATACGGTGATCCAAAACATCGAATTCGTCGGTCAACGGCAAGCCGCGATTGATCTCGTGTTCTGCCTGATGTGCACGGTTGAAAATATCTTGGTGACCAATAATTTTCACGACGGTATCGTTTTGCGAACAGGCCGAAACGTGGACACAAAAGAGATCGAGTGGGACCGAGCCGGGTTGAACAATTCACAGTGCAACCACACGGAAGTGCGTTCGTGCCGAGTATACAACCGCAAAGGCTGCACGGGTACATCTTTTAAAGTTCTGCAAAGTTCAGGCGTGCGCTTAGTCAACTGCATTTCCGAGGGTTGGCCGAACAAGCGAGCGGTGTATTTCGATGCCTTGGGAGCTACGACGGCCAAGTATTTCAGTATCGAAAATTTCCATCTCGAGCACGTTCCTGAAGAGGGTGGATTATGCTTTCGCAATTTTGGGAGCCTCATTGAGGTGGACGGTTTCTTCGTCCAGAAGGGAAGTGCTTCGTCACCCGTCATCAAAATCGAGAACAACGGGAGCTATGTCTTCCGGAACTTCCCTTATTGGCCCGGAGGAGCCTGGATAGCTTCAAGCAATTCACCGAGTGTGGTGATGGAGAATTGTCCCGTCGGAATGTACAAGATTGACAGCTACTGGAAAAACACTGAGAAAGAAGGTGAGAAGATCTTTCAAGGTTATTTCAAAAAGGACAAAATGTTGCGGCCGTAAAAAAGCCGACTCAATTTGAATCGGCTTCGTAGTTTTAAATCTCAGCTGTAATTATGCTGCCTGAGCAGATTGTTTCTTAACGGTCTTCTTCCGCTTTTTGTAAGTCTTCTTGGGCATCGTTCGGTAGATCACATCCCAAAGAGGAGTAGATACACCAAATGCAATGGTGTCGTCTTTGTAATGGTGAATGCTGTGGTTGATCCAAAGAACGTTCAGGCTGTTTTTTGGAGGCTTAAAAGCGTGAATGGAGTAGTGCACCAAAAGGTACAATGCATAGCCCATGATGAACCCCGGAAGAAAAGTGAAGACATAGGTTCCGATGGTGAAACGAAAAACAAAAAATAAAGCGGTCAGGATCATCACGGCTGCAGCGGGGGGCATAGCTAGTCTGGTTTTGTCTCTGGGGAATTCGTGATGAACCCCGTGAAACATGTATTGAATTCTCTTCTTTATTTTATTGGTTGGGAGCATATGAAAGATATGCTTGTGCATAATGTATTCAAACCATGACCAGAAAATCAATCCGAAGAAGAAGATTCCAATTCCTTCCAAAGTTCCCGTGTAACCGTTTGAAAAATTGATGTAAAGCATAATTGCAGATCCCACAAAATAGATAGTTAAGGGAACGGAAATATGCGTTCTAGCCAGCTTTTCCAGAATTGGATTCTTGAAAAGTGCCGTTGTTCCTTGATCCTTTGGTGCGTGTTGCATTTCGGGTTGTTTTA
>DATFKV010000517.1:0-9076 GCA_035268465.1 Cryomorphaceae bacterium
CCCGGATTTCCGGGTTGATAATTGAGAAAGCTATTGTCTTTTAAATTAATGAAAAACTGAGCTGTGGCACTGTTTGGTGCATTGGTTCGTGCCATGGCAATGGTGCCCACATCGTTTTTCAGCCCATTTTGGCTTTCGAGCACAATGGGGTCTCTGGTTTCTTTTTTTTCTCCATCGGTAGTGAAGCCACCACCTTGAATCATAAACCCATCAATAACGCGATGAAATACAGTATTGTCGTAAAAGCCCGAATCTACATAGGCCAAAAAGTTGGCCACAGTTATGGGAGCTTTATTCGGGTCTAGCTCAAGGCTAATGTTTCCTTTGTTGGTTTCGATGATGACGTATTCCATTGGTATGAGTGTTTGGGTTTCTTCTTCGGTTGATAGTTCCGGCTGTGTTTCAGCAGAGTCTTTCGATACACGTGGATTTTCGCTGTTCGTACAGGCTCCAAAAATACCGAGGAATGCGAAGAGAGCAAGATTTTTATTCATGATTATAAATATTCGTTGGCAACATTGGCTAATTCGGAACGCTCGCCCTTTTGAAGGGCGATATGGGCCGCGATCGGATGATCTTTTACTTTATCGATAAGGTAGGACAACCCATTGCTTTGGGCATCTAAATAGGGTGTATCAATTTGATGAATATCGCCGGTGAAGACAATTTTTGTGTCATCGCCTGCTCTTGAAATGATCGTTTTGATTTCGTGTGGAGTCAGATTTTGTGCTTCATCGATTATGAAGAAAATCTTCACCAAGCTACGGCCTCTTATGTACGCCAGCGGCGAAATAGCTATTTTCTCCGTTTCGAGCATGGTTTCAATGCGCTTGTAATTCCGGTCGGTGGGTTTGAACTGTCCTTTGATGAAGTTCAAGTTATCCCAAAGCGACTGCATGTAAGGGTCGAGTTTTGACTTTACATCTCCCGGCAAGTAGCCCAAATCGCGATTGCTAAGCGGTATCACAGGACGAGAAACGAAAATCTGTCTGTAGCTAGAACGTTGTTCAAGTGCAGCCGCAAGCGCCAGGAGGGTCTTTCCCGTTCCTGCCATACCTTGGATGGTAACCAATTTTATCGAGGGATTCATCAATGCGTTCAACGCAAAACTCTGCTCAGCATTTAACGCTTTGATACCGTATGCTTCTTGATCTTTTACGCGCTCAAGGATTGACTCTTCTCTGTTGTAATAGGCCAGCACCGATTTTTTTCGGTGTTTCAAAATGAAGTATTGATTGGCGTAAAGCTTCTTTCTTTTGAGATATTCGGGGTCGCCGATACCCGCCGCAAAAAGTTTGTCAATTAAGTCCTCATTCGCTCCGTCTATTTGGATGTGACGTTTATCAATCGTTCTAACGTCCTTTACCTTTCCCGTCTCGTAGTCCTCCGCGGTCAGGTTGAGTGCTTTAGCTTTGAGTCTGAGGCAAATATCTTTCGACACCAAAATAACACTCTTTTCAGGATTCTCTTCCTTCAAGGTTAAAGCGCAATCGAGAATTTTGTTATCGTATTTGCTGTCGTCAAAAACAGTCTCAGAATTGATTGCGCTATTTTGACTGTGAAGGATTACTTTGAAATTACCCGTTGTTCTTCCATTCAGTGGAACCCAATCATTGATTAGTTTCTCTTTGGATATTTCATCTACAAACCGAATAAATTCTCTCGCCTCGAAGTTTACCGTCTCATTTCCTTTCTTAAAGTTATCGAGTTCTTCGAGAACTTGAATAGGAATGGCAATATCGTTTTCCTCAAAGTTCTTTATTGCATTACTGTCGTAGAGGATGACTGACGTATCGAGAACAAATATTTTTTTGCTTTTACCTTTGACGGTAGTTTTTCGTTTAGCCATTTAGATCTTTATCTGCTTTAAAGGTAGGTGCATCATCAAGAATTAAACGAGAAGGAAAACCCACTTATTCACAAGAAAGCGTGGACAGTTTCGAGAGACTATAAAACAGTAAGGCGGAACAAAGAGTCTTTGTTCCGCCTCATCCAAAAAAGCCTTAGCTCTTTCCAATGGTCAACTAACAGTTCATTAGTTTCACATAAGTTCCGAAGAACTATGATCTAACTTCAATCGAAGATTTTTTCTTGATCGCGACTTAGCCTGAGCTACGTCACATCGGTAGTATCATGGGCGCTTTTCCATCCGTAGACTTCAAAGCAACACTACCTTCATAAGATAAAATACCTGTCAGAGATGTCCTTCACAGGATTACTCCTTCTGATAATGATTTTTGCGAACTAAATCGTCTCAGATTTGACCGAGGTCAAAACCTTTCATCACATATCGCAGGTCAGTTGAAAAGCTATTTAAAGCAGTGATTTCTCACTTTCAACTACTTCAACGAAAGTCTTACCTCGTTTGGTAAACCAACTATCTCTTCGTTGACTGACACTAAGGTAAGAATAGACCTCGGATTGTCAAGGAAAGCACACCGCCTATTTCTCACACGCTATTCACAATACTTATGAACCATTGTTAATAAACATTGAAACTCCTTTTTTGCAGACTAAAAAAGCTGTCTAAATAAATAGACAGCTCCAACTTATTGTCAAATGAAAAACCCTATACGTGGGCTCTTTTTGTTTCCAATTGTGCTCTTCCTTTTCGGGTTAAACCATATCCCCCTTTGTTTTCAATGAGCCCCTTCAGGTAGAGATTGGTAATTCTCTCTCCCACTTTTCCCTGTCCTAAACTCAATTCTGAATGCGACTCAACCTCTTTCCAAAATTTTGTCTCTAAGCTCCTCAACCTAATTTTGGATTTGTCTGTAGTTTCTCTTTTGTGCTCCTGAATTATTTCCAAAATGAGGCTGTCGTATCTATCCATTACAATGTAAGATTATGAGGTTTATTCAATCCAATCCGGGAGTGATGACTTCGAGTTCGTGTTATATAAACATTAAGTCTGCTTTAAAAGTACTCAACACCTGGTTAAGTTTGGCGTAATGTGAATAAAAAAGCCATGTTGATAAGTAGGTATTGCAAAAAACAAAACACCCTTACACTCCTGATAAACAGAGTTATAAAATCATTCAGGACTGTTGATACATGGACAATTCGGGGTGCTTTGGTGTAATCTTTTCAAAAAAACCATGCATGTGATCCAAGTCTTCATTCATATTGCCGGAAGGCTCAAATGACTCACTGATTATTACTTGTTTAAGCGCATAATCAAAACCACACATCACGATTGGAACTTGAGCCTTCTGCGCCATAACGTAGAAGCCTGTCTTCCAAGATTTCGTCTTTTTTCTGGTTCCCTCAGGGGTCACGCAAAGGGCAAAATCTTTGGGATTGTGAAAGAAGCCTACCACCTGATCAACGAGTGAATTCTTTTTTGATCGATCGACCGGATACCCGCCTAAACCCAAAAAAAGACCTCTGAAAGGAAACTTGAACAATTCCTTTTTCGCCAAATACTTCACATTAATGTGTAGCAGTTTTCTGGCGGCTACTCCGACGAAAAAATCAATGTTGCTGGTGTGGGGCGCTACTACCAAAATATACTGCTTCGTGTCAGCCGGAATCTCTCCTTTGAGTTTCCATCCGCTCAACTTGAACCACCAGACACATAACTGCGTAAACAATGCACTTATCATAGGGCAAAGAACCGAAAATTACCAAGAGTTACGCAAAGGATGTCCGGATTAAAATACCTTTGCACTGATTAAAGAGATGTACGTAATTGTAGATATTGAAACGACGGGTGGAAATAAAAATACCGGTCGTATTACAGAGATAGCCGCTTTTAAGCATGACGGTGAGAAGGTGATTGACACTTTTGAAACGCTCATAAACCCCGAGCGGCCTATACCCGATTTTATCCGACGCTTAACGGGTATTTCGGATCAGATGGTGGCCGACGCTCCGCTATTTGGCGAAATTGCTGAAAAGTTTGATCGCTTCACTGCGAACACCATATTCATTGCTCACAATGTCAATTTCGACTACCGATTCATAAGAGAGGAATTTCGCAAAATCGGGATGGAGTTCAGCCGGCGTAAAATGTGTACGGTCCAGTTGAGCAGAAAGGCTTTTCCGGGGCTGCCGTCATATAGCTTGGGAAAGATAACAAAGGAATTATCCATTTCCCTTGAGGGACACCACAGAGCAGGTGTAGATGCAAAAGCGACTACCAAGCTCTTTGAAAAGATCATACAGAAAGAGAGTCAAAAAGACCTGTTTGACCTCAATTTCGGAAAGCCTGATTTTGCCAGGATCTCCAGTCCGTTAATCGACGAGGAGCTCATTGACTCGATACCCGATGAAAGCGGCGTCTTTAGGTTCTACAACCAGGATGACGAGGTGGTCTACGTGAAGAGATCTCAACATATGCTCACCGATGTTTGCCGAAAGCTTTCAGAAACCGATAGTAAATCCGGTCAAGAATTGCTCAAAGACTTGCATCGCATTGATTGGTCTCCACTGGGAAGTGATTTGCTATCGCAGCTCGATGAGGCCTATGAAGTCCTTATTAAAAAGCCCCTCTTCAATGCCGGAAAGTTTAGCATCAAACCTCGATTTGCCGCTTATCTGCAGACCAGAGAAGACTCGGTTGAGCTGAGCCTTGAGAAGATCAAAATAGGCCAAAAAGCCGAAATCTACTTCACAAGTTTCTTCGAAGGACTGGACTATTTTAAAGAACTTTCAAGCTCCTCGGGCATTGAGATCCAATACATTAAAAACGGCAAACACAACACCCCTACCCTGGACTTATCCTCGTTTCTAGAAGGAGAAGGAAAGTCCATATTTCCCGAAACGGAATACCTCATCGTAGATGAAGGACGTTCGGCTTCAGAAAATTCAGTGGTACTCGTCAGAGGTACTCATGTTATAGGCTACGGATTCGTAGAAAGTGAGAACCACGACGGCTATCTCAGTGAAGATGATCTGATCAAAAAATTTGACCCACTACCCGAACTGGAGCTGGTTATTCGCAAGTACACCGAGAAAGGTCGCTACCAGAAAATGCTTTACTTCGATTAGCGACTTACCGCCAATCTTTGAATACCGGAGGTACCATCCTTGAAGTAAACTTTCACTAAGTAGATGCCGTTGCTGACTGAATTCAATGGATACATGTTAGATTCATTGGCGAAAGCCTGAACCTCTCTACCTTGAATATCGAGCAACTGAACCGTTTGGATCGTTCCGGTTTTACCGCTGAGACGGAAAAAGCCGTTTGCAGGATTGGGATGAAGAACATTCCCCAAATCCGCCAAATTGCTTAAACCCAAAACACCTTCGGCCGAGAGCGGGATAGTCACCGTCTCGGAAGTCGATAAATTCGTATTAAAAGACAAGGCTCCGAATACTATACCTTGGGCAAGGGATGGGTCAAAATTCACCTTCACATTAGCAGATTCGCCGTCTGTAATAATAAAATCCGTGTCTTGCCCTTCGGATAAGCTAAAACCCTCACCACTGACCGATACGTTTGAAACATTGAAAAAACGTTCTCCGATATTGGCCAATACCACATTAAAATCTGCATCTTCTCCGGTAACCAATCCAAAAGCAGCTTGATCGTGACTCAATGCCAACTCTCCCACATTTGGGCGATCTTGCTCTGAGCGAAAAGAGAAAATCCGATGAACCATCTGCGGATAATCGGCGAATGGATTGCGGTTATTTTGGTATTCGAAGATGTCTTCGTTTCGTTGAAGATCAACCTCAGTCGGTGGAAACTCAAAATGCCATTCGCGCATGGCCGCTTCCATATCGGACGATAAATGACCTCCATAATTTTGATAGCGCGCAAGGAAATAAAGAATGGCTCTGGCCGAAAGTCCTTTCTGGCCATCTCGCGGCTCAAAAACTTGTTCACCTGAACTGTTCAGACCTCTTTGGCTGCCGCCTTCACTCCAGTCCACACCACTAACTACATTACCAAACCTCAAACTACCTCTTGTGGCGTTCGCATCAACATCAGTGGGAAAAAGGTGGTGAATGTCCGACCGCATCGGAAGATTTTGATTGAAATTTCCTTGAGGAAATGTATGCTCTGTATTGACGTTATAATTGTTGAACAAATCGCTTCTGCTCACATAACCTACAGCATCTGTGCCCAAGTAGGCTCGGGTAAGTCGGTTCTGAGTCGAGCCCTGTCCATTCACTTGTTGGTTGTCTATCACCAAGTACATTTCATCACGCGCTGCTCCGTAGTCATGCGTGATTTGACCGTCGGCTAAGATTTCACTGAGAGCTTCTTTCAAGTCCTGATCCATTTCATCAAAAGTACCATCGTAATAAACCCCCGGATAGTCGCAAGCGCCCTGCAAGTCCACTGCAATGGCTCCTCTGTTTCCGGAGGTCTTGATGATCATCTCAGTATTGTGATTGATGTTGTGCAAAGGTTCGAATACTACGTCCAGCGTCACCGTTCCATTGGCCTGGATAGATTCGGGCAAATCGCTGATCTCAAACGGCGAGGTTCCGTAAATATCAAAAAACAGCACCTCCTCTATTTGGACTTCTTCATCCGTAAGATTGGTAACCTCTACACCAATGGTCTGAGGTTCACCGTAATCAACCAGTTCAAAATCAACACCGGAAACCGACGATTCGATCACCTGAGCCGTAGCCGAAAAAACCAATAAGGCTGCGAAAAGAGTAAATGCTTTATTCATGTTGTGAAATTTGGAGTGCAAAAATAAATTTTACCGCTCAAACGGAGCGGAGTATGGCATTATGAATTTGTAAAACCTTGGGGATAATGGGATTCTTATCATCATTGACAATTTCGAATTCGGCATAAGGCCTTTTCTCCTCGTCTAGGGATTGGGCAGAAATTCTTTTTACTACCGATTCGCGATCAGTTTTGTCTCGATTTAAAACCCTCGCTATTCTCAATTCTTCCGGGGCGGTAACCAGCACAAGTGAGTCGACAAGTTTATGTCCACCCGTTTCGATCAGGATTGCAGCTTCTTTCAAAACGTAAAGTGCTGATGAATGAATTTGACAGAATTCTTCGAAAGCTTTTCCAACCGCAGGATGGATGATCGAATTGAGCTTTTCTCTTTGAGCCGAGTAGCTGAATACCACCCGGGCCAAATACTCCCGATTGGGAACATCGGCGTGGTAAGCCTCTTCACCGAAATGATTTTTCACCTCAGATACAACTGCAGGGTCTGAAGTCAATATTTGTTTTGCAACCAAATCGGCATTGAAGACAGGTACCCCGAGCACGGAAAAGACTTTGGAAACAACGGATTTACCCGAACCAATGCCACCAGTGACCCCTATTCGAAGAGGTTTATTTTTTGGCAATGGCTTCTTCGCTGACACCATCTGGAGAGATCGCAGATTTTTCCACTTTCAACTTTGTTCCGGTCATGGTATCGATCAAAACGGTCTTTTCCTGAACTTCCACTACTTTTCCGTGGATCCCACCGATGGTTACCACTTTCGTACCTTTTCCAAGTGCTTCACGAAATTTCTTGGCATCCTTGGCTCTTTTGGCTTGTGGACGAATCATGAAAAAGTAGAAGACGGCGATGATACCGACCCAGAAAAGAATATTGATTATTTCACCTTGTTCCATATTGTTTCTTGATTTTACTTCATGTTGTCGGGAACGACAACTTCTGTCTTTATTAAAAGTTGTGTTGCTGCGGGGATGGTATTTGCCGATACAATGATGCTAACTTTTTGTACTCCGGCCTTCCCGTCACTATTGTATTCCACTTCAATTTTGCCACCTTCGCCGGGCATTACCTTTCCCTTGGGATAGCTGCGCGGTATGGTACATCCGCAAGAACCGTCAACGCTCGTAATAACTAACGGAGCCTCGCCGGTATTGGTAAATTCGAAGGTGTGGTTGATTATTTCACCCTGAGTTATTCGCCCAACTTCAAAGGTAGTTTCGTTAAATTCAATCACGGGAATCTCGTCCTGGTCTACCATACCCTCCTCATCCGTCGGTATATCGATCATTTCAGTGCCTACCGAGCGATTTTCGCTGTCTTCACATCCTGCGAATAGCGCCAAAACAACCATAGCTATGATGTACTTCGCTCTCATTGAATCAATCCCCTTCCTACTTTAGCTATGGTGCCTTCCTCTTTTAACTGAGAAAAAAGCTTGTCCAATACTCCATTGATAAAAGTGCTGCTCTTCGGGGTGCTATAATATTTTGAAATTTCTATGTATTCATTCAGTGTTACTTTCAGCGGAATCTGTTTAAACTCCCGTGCTTCGCTCAGCGCCATGCGCATTAGGATCATGTCCATCATGGCAATTCGCTCTATCTCCCAGTTCTCCGTGTGTTCTTTGATCAACTTGTTGTGCTCAGTTGCCTGAGAAAGGGTTTTCCTGAAGAGGTTTTTGGCAAACTCAATTTCATCTTCCGGATCTTTCCACAGTGTAAGAATGGGGGTGAATTCATCTGAATCCTCCTCGAAACTTTTGAACGTCTTCAACGCCATGGAGGCTACAATGTCCAAGTCATCGGACCAGAAAATACTCTTCTCATCAAAAAATGATTGGAAGGACTCCATATTCACCAAGTGGCGCTTGAAGAAGCGAATAACCAGTTCTCTGTCGGCTGCATAATCATTCTCGTCCGCCGTCATGTAGGCTTTGTACTCTTCGCTTTCCAGCAGCGATCGGTAAAACCTCCGAATGAGCTCTCCCTCTCCTGTCCAAGACACCTTTTTCTTTTCAGACGCCGCGTTAAGGCTCTTATTGGCATCCAGCTGTTTGAGAAAACGATTTTCAACAAAACGCATATTCGGATTCAGATCTTCTTCGGTTGGAAGCCGCTTGTTCTTGTTGTCCTCAATTTTCTTCTCAGCTACATCCCTCACGTATGTCATTACGGACATAAGGTAAATGTACATCTCATACATTTTTTCTATGCTGAGAAAGAGTTCCTTTTCTGCTGCGGCTACCGTCTTCCCACCGGATTGACCCATAGCGTAAAGCATGTGCAAAATTTTAATTCGGATGTGTCGTCGATTGAGCATGTCCGGTTTACCTTAAACGAGTTTGAAATTTGGGTATGAAATCAGCGGGCAAAACTAGACAAAGTTCTTTCTTAAGACTAAAATTAGTCTTCGAATCAAAGAGA
>DATFKV010000518.1:0-2575 GCA_035268465.1 Cryomorphaceae bacterium
CTCAGACTGCGGCGTGTTTTCAACTTATTTGGGAACGGACAAGAAGTGGTTGGATAAAAGCGAACAGCTAATACACCGGGAACTTAAGAAGCTGAGGGAACAAAAGCTCACGACCACAGGACTGCATCGAGCGAAGCAACAACTAAAAGGGCAGTATGCTTTGGCAAAAGAGAGTGGTGCCGGAATGATGCAATCCATCGGGAAGAGCCTTCTTGTTCTCAATAAAGTTGAGGACTCCGAAACCATTTTAAAACAGATTGAAAACATCACGGCAGAAGAAGTATTGGAGGCAGCCAATTATACCTTTGACCCACATAGATTAAGCACCCTTATTTATAAGTAATCATGGAATTTATCGATCCCGCACTAGAACGGTATGTGCACAACCACAGTCAAAAGGAAAGCGAATTACTCAATGACCTAAACCGAGAGACCTACCTCAAGGTACTTCAACCCAGAATGCTCTCAGGTCACATTCAAGGAAGAATTTTGAGTATGTATTCCAAATTGATACAGCCGAAATGTATTTTGGAAATCGGGACCTATACAGGCTATTCTGCTATTTGTCTGGCAGAAGGTCTTGCCACGGGTGGAGTTTTGCATACCATTGAAAAAAACGAAGAACTCAAGCCTATTGCCAACCGCTACTTCGAAAAAGCCGGGCTTAAAGACCGAATCCAATTACACAACGGCGACGCGCTGCCAATCATTCAATCAATGGAAGAAACTTTTGATTTAGTTTTTATCGATGCCGACAAAACCAATTACATCAATTATTACGAGGCTGTTTTGCCAAAGATGAAATCCGGGGGATGCATCATAGCAGACAATGTACTTTGGAGCGGAAAGGTGCTGGATGAAGAAGAGCTTGATAAGGATCCGGACACTTCCGTATTGAATGAATTTAACAAAATGGTAAGTAATGACGAGCGCGTGGATAACGTGCTGCTTCCCGTTAGAGACGGACTAATGGTTATTCGCAAAAAGTAAAAAGGATGTTTGACTTAAGGAGTGATACGGTTACCAAACCGAGTGAAGGCATGCTGAAGGCAATGTTTGAGGCTGAAGTTGGCGATGACGTGTTCGGAGAAGATCCAACAATAAACCGTTTGGAAAACCTCGGCGCTGAAATAATGGGCCACGAAGCAAGTCTGTTCTGTCCTTCCGGCACTATGACCAATCAAATTGCCATTTCGCTCCATACGAAACCCGGCGATGAAGTCATTTGTCACGAAACCTCGCACATTTATAATTACGAAGTGGGCGGTATAGCGCGTAACTCACTCTGCTCGGTAAAGCTCGTTTTTAATGACAAGGCGATATTGACACCTGAAGAGGTGGAGAACTCTATTTTAGCTGATCACGATTGGCTGGCCCGAACGTCATTGGTAGTGGCGGAAGACACCTCCAACCGCGGAGGAGGAAAATGTTATGAGTTCGAAGAGCTTTCGGCACTCAAAAATGCTTGTCGGAAAAACAACCTCGCATTCCATCTGGATGGAGCGAGAGCGTTTAACGCAATGGTGATTAAAGGCCATGACCCCGCTTCGTACGGAAAATTGTTTGATTCCGTATCAATTTGCCTCTCGAAAGGGCTGGGTGCACCGGTAGGCTCCTTATTGGCAGGGAGCAAAGATTTTATTAAGGAAGCCAGAAGACGCCGAAAGGGAATGGGAGGCGGAATGCGTCAAGCAGGATATCTGGCTATGGCAGGAATTTATGCTTTGGAAAATAATATAGACCGGTTGAATGAAGATCACGAGCTTGCCACTGAAATCGCGGAGACTTTAAAAGACTGCAAATCTGTAGTAAATGTAATCGAACCGGAGACCAACATTCTGATTTTTGATGTAGATGCGCTTTCAGAAATTTACCTCGACAGACTTGAAGAACAAGGAGTAAGAGGTGTGTCGTTTGGAAAGAAGCGCATTCGATTGGTGACTCATATGGACATTGACCGCTCAAAGAAAAACCGTTTAATAGAAGCGCTGAAGAAAGCTCTCAACTAGTTGATAAGACTCACCTCTACTCTTCGGTCAGCAGGACCTGAAGTAGTGCTTTCGGTGTCGCCGAAATAAGTCACCACTATTCTGCTTTTTTCTATTCCCATCGACTCCAGGAAACTTTTTACAGACTCCGCTCTCTGCCTTGAGATCCAAGCATTGTATTCTGAATTTCCCGACTGATCAGCGTAGCCGGTAACCAAAGCTTTTTTTAAGGGATTCTTCACCAGTAAAACAACTGTTTTGTTGAGTCGAGCCTTTTGAACTTGACTCAAAGAGTATTCGTTCTTTTCAAAGATCAAATACTCCGGCTCACTCTCAATTCTTCCGGAGGGCACATCCTTCAAATCGGAAATCATCTGACGCATTTCTGCCATGTCCTCTCTTAAATCGCTATTGTCTCTTTTGTTGATCTCATCGATTTGGCTCTGGAGATTTTGAAACATCAGCGAATAATCGGCCAAAATTCGATTGTTCTCTTCAAGAAGTGTTACCACCTCCGCCGAGAAATCATTTTTGTTTCTTCTTTTTCTCGTTGAGGGTTTTTTGTCAGATGCAAATAATTCAGGGTT
>DATFKV010000519.1:0-2701 GCA_035268465.1 Cryomorphaceae bacterium
ATTCTATGATTTTCTCATTGGCAGTTTTGAAATCCTGGCATTCTTGGTGCTTTTTGCTTGCGTGGTATTCTTGATTCGCCGAAACGCAGGTGCCATCAGACGCTTCAAAGCCCGAGAATTGACCACTTGGCCAAAAAACGATGCCAATATTATTTTAATGATTGAGATCCTGTTGATGATTGCTTTTCTAAGCATGAATGCCACGGATTACCTCTTGCAGCAGCGCGGGGTTGATCCCTATGTAATGGCAGGCGCATATCCGGTGAGCAGTCTCATCGCTCCCTTGTTTAGCTCCATGACCACCGAAGCGCTTATCATGTATGAACGCGGAGCCTGGTGGTTTCATATTATCGGTATTCTTCTCTTTTTGAATTACCTCCCCATTTCCAAACACTTTCACATCATATTGGCTTTTCCCAATGTCTTTTATGCGCGATTGGTTCCGCAAGGAAAATTCTCGAACATGGACAGAGTGACAGACGAGGTAAAACTAATGATGGATCCGTCTGCCGATCCCTACGCCGCTCCGGCTCCTGCTGAGGCCGATGCCGTTCCCGAAAAATTTGGCGCCAAAGACGTACAGGACCTGCATTGGAAAAATCTCATGGACGCTTATTCCTGCACCGAATGTGGCCGCTGCACGAGTGAATGCCCGGCCAACATAACGGGCAAATTGCTTTCGCCAAGAAAAATAATGATGGATACGCGCGACAGACTCGAAGAGGTGGGCCGCAACATCGACAAGCACGGAAAGGATCACGACGATGGAAAATCTTTGCTGGGAGATTATATCCTCGAAGAAGAACTTTGGGCATGCACCACTTGCAATGCTTGCGTTGAGGCTTGTCCGGTAAACATTAACCCACTCGAAATCATTGTAGACCTGAGAAGGTACTTGGTCATGGAGGAATCAAAAAGCCCGACGGAACTCAACGGCATGTTTACCAATGTTGAGAACAACGGAGCCCCGTGGGCATTCCCGCAAGCCGATCGATTGAAATGGGCCGAAGAATTATAGAAAGAAGATTATGAGTGAAGCAATAAAAGTACCCACGATGGCCGAGATGCTGGCCGCCAATGAAGTGCCCGAAGTTCTGTTTTGGGTCGGATGCGCGGGTAGCTTTGACGACAGAGCGAAAAAAATAACCAAAGCCATTGTCAAGATTTTGCACAAGGCAAATGTGAAGTATGCGGTTTTGGGAGCTGAAGAAGGCTGCACGGGAGACCCGGCGAAACGTGCAGGAAACGAATTTCTCTACCAGATGCAAGCCATGATGAACATTCAGGTTTTGGATGGCTACGAAGTGAAGAAAATCGTAACGGGTTGTCCTCACTGTTTCAACATGATGAAAAACGAGTATCCTGACCTTGGCGGAAATTACGAGGTGGTTCACCACACGCAGTTCATCCAATCGCTGATCAATGAAGGCCGCTTGAAAATTGAAGGTGGCGGAACATTCAAAGGAAGAAAAATCACCTTTCACGACCCTTGCTACCTAGGGCGGGGAAACGGGGAATACGAAGCTCCGCGACAATTGCTTGAAAAGCTCGATGCCGAATTGGTAGAGATGAGGCGCTGCAAAAGCAAAGGCCTCTGCTGCGGTGCAGGGGGTGCTCAGATGTTTAAAGAAGCCGAACCCGGAAAAAAAGAAGTAAATGTTGAACGCACCGAAGAAGCTTTGGAGATAAAGCCAGCCGTAATTGCCACGGGGTGTCCGTTTTGCAATACCATGATGACCGACGGCGTGAAGCACTTTGAAAAAGAAGGCCAAACTGAAGTCTTGGATGTGGCCGAACTCATCGCTCAAGCTGCCGACTTATGATAGCAATCGACTCACAGAAAATAGAGCAACTTCTACCCGAAACACTTTCGAACTCGAGCCGCGTTTGGGTGTACCAAGCCGAATCGAATCTCACGAACTCTGAGGTTGAATTGATCAAGAAAGCTTGCGAGCAATTTATTCCCGCTTGGAAAGCACACGGAACGAATCTTCAAGCAGATTACCGCATTCTTTTCGATCGGTTCCTATGCCTTTTCGTAGACGAATCGGGACAAGACGCCACGGGATGCTCCATCGATAGCTCTGTGCACTTTGTCCAGCAATTGGAAAGGGCACTTGGAAAAAGCATGATGCAAAGAACCCAAGTGATCTTCTTGGATGAAGAGGGTGAAGTCCACGAGGTTGAGATGAACGAGATGAGTGGAAGAATTAACTCCGAAACGCTCGTTTTCAATAACCTCATCACCTCCTTGGGAGAGATGAAAAAGGGATGGCTCGTTCCTGCCAAAGATAGCTGGCACGCGCGCATGCTTTAAGCCAGCAAAAAATCAATATTCTTTTTGGTCGTCCACTGCTCCGAATCCAAATCCAGACAAACCAACCTGCCGTAATCAAACACCCCGGCGCGAATACAGCCGTTGTCCAATTTGATCTCAGGCTTTCGATTTGCCACTCCTTTTTGAATTGATGACCAGGTAGTGGGCACGTGTCCATGTACTACCGTTTTTCCCTTCAGCAGCGTTTTATCGTAATGCATGGTTCTTATCCAAAGCATGTCTCGCCAAGCCACAAACGGATCTTTCGCTTCGGTATTGAAACCTGCATGAACCAAATAATAAGCGTCCAGTTCGTAGTAGTAAGGCAGGCATTTGAAAAACTTGTAAACGGATTTGGGCAGCTCATCGCTTTCCAGCAAATGA
>DATFKV010000520.1:0-6698 GCA_035268465.1 Cryomorphaceae bacterium
AATTTCTCCCTGAATTCGTCGTATACTTTTTCGGTTACGATGAATCTCTTGGCGGCAATGCAGGTTTCGCCGTTGTTATAGATACGTCCCATCACACAACCTTTTACGGCTTTGTCAATATCGGCATCATCCAGCACCAAATAGGCGTCGTTGCTACCCAACTCCAAAACGGTTTTCTTCAATTCGGCCGCAGCCTTCTTTCCGATATTCCTTCCGGCATCAGGACTCCCGGTGAGTGTCACTCCTCTTACCAGTTTATTTTTGATCACCTCATCAGACTGGTCATGGTCGATCACCAAAGTCGTAAACAAACCTTCAGGCAATCCTGCTTCACGGTAAATACGCTCAAGCATTTTACCTGTTCCCGTCACATTAGAGGCGTGCTTCAAGAGTACACCATTACCTGCCATTAAGCTGGCAATGGAATAACGCACAACTTGGTAACTTGGATAATTCCAAGGCTGAATACCGTATACCACTCCTATAGGTGAGTAGGATACACGGCCTTTTTTTCCGTTGACCAGTTCTCTTTCCTCCGTTTTCAACTCCTCGGGGCCATTATCGGCCGTATATTGGCAAATAGCAGAACATAAATCTACCTCTTGCTTACTTTGCTTTAGCGTTTTACCCATCTCATCCGTCATCAATTGAGCCAACTCATCTTTGGCATTGCCAAGTGCCTTTCCAATGGCTTTGATCACATCGGCTCTGCCTGTCGGTGAAACTTCTCGCCATTCTTTGAAAGCCTCATGGCACTTTCTAACGGCATTTTTCACCTCACTATCCGTCATGGGTTCATGATGATCGAGGCTTTTTCCTGTGGTCGGATTTATGGTTTCTATTGCTTCTACTGATTCTACTTCACTCATAATATTCTATTTTAATAATTAATAATTACCCTTGCTCAGTTGGCATAAGGTACACATCATTGATATTCACTCTATCGGGCTGATTTAACGCATAGAAAATGGAATTGGCAATATCTTCCGATTCGAGTCGGTTCATTTCCTTCATTCCCTGCATCATTTCTTTGATGTCTTCGTCGGTGATGGTGTCCAATAAGCTAGTATCGACCGCTCCCGGTTCTATTGAAGTAACATTGATACCATATTCAGGTGCGAGCTCTTGTCTCAATCCTTCGGAAAACATCTTTATTGCTGCTTTCGTAGCGCAGTAAACGGCACCGCCGGGAAAATACTGATGAGCTGCCGAAGAAGAAATGTTAATGATATGTCCGCTTTTGTTTTCGCGCATGGTCGGCAATACCGCAGCTACTCCGTTGAGTACTCCTTTGATATTTACGTCAACCATTTTCTCCCACTCGTCGGTTTTCAATTTTTCGATAAAAGACAGGGGCATTAGTCCTGCGTTGTTCACCAAAACATCCACCGAACCAAACTCCCCTTTTGCCTTTTCAACCGCGTTCTTAAAATCATCCGGATTAGTGACATCCGTTTTCACAACCAATGCAGTTCCACCATCATCTTCAATCTTCTCTTTGAGTTCATTTAACTCATCCTCGCTGCGAGCACACAAAACCACTTTGGCCCCTTCTTTTGCCCCTTCATTGGCCAATTTCATTGCCGTAGCTTCTCCTATGCCGCTCGATGCTCCAGTTATCAATACTACTTTATTGTTTTTGTCCATTTTTATCGTTTAAGGTTATGCGAACTACTTAAATGGCAAAGGTCAATCCGGAAATGCCGCGCCGCTTAAAAGAGGGCACAGAAACCTTTTGACTTTGACTTACAAGAGACTCACGAGAATTGATTCAACGAAGTGGGGATTTAATTCGCACATCGTGAGACAGAACACCACTTGTTAATCAAATTACAAGGCGAAGACGCAAGAAGCTCAAGGTCTGTGAAAAACTGCGTGGTTCAGCGCAACTACTCAACCTCTGAACCGAAAGACGAGATGTCCATTTTAAAAAATGACGATGCAGTGTGTCGAATGAACTGTAACAGAAACCTCCGGCACTTTACGAGGAATAGTTTTTGAATACTCAAAAATGAGTTTCAAAACACCGCAATAAATGTCAACTAATCCGGATGCAAACACCAAACGAATTGAAAACAAGGAGTGGCGTTCATCTTTACTCTGGATAATCAAAAATGAATCTCCAGAAAGAGCTCTTGAATTACTCAATCATTTGATCGATACCGCCGGAGAGGAGGGAATCTCTATTTCGGAAGGAAAGTCAGCCGCGAACTACGTCAACTCCATTGCCCATGATTCCCAGCAAGAATACCCGGGTAATCAGGAAATAGAAGAGAGAATAGACAATGCCATCCGCTGGAATGCGATGGCCATGGTGGTGAAAGCCAACAAAGCGATTTCGGGAATTGGAGGGCATATTTCTACTTTCTCCTCAGCATCAACCTTGTTCGAGGTGGCTCTAACACATTTTCTCAAAGGATATCAGTGGCATCATCCCGATGTTGCTTTTTTCCAAGGGCACGCTGCTCCCGGCATTTATGCCAGATCCTTTTTGGAGCATCGGTTTTCAGAAGAGGCACTTTCCCATTTTAGGATGGAACTCCAATTTGTAGATGGGCTCACCTCCTACCCCCACCCTCGGCTTATGCCCGACTATTGGCGTTTCCCGTCGGTATCAATGGGCTTGGCTCCGATACAAGCCATTTACCAAGCCCGTTTTTTTAAATACTTGCAAAACCGAGGAATCAGCGAGAATACCGATCAGCGTGTATGGGCTTTTTTGGGTGATGGAGAGATGGATGAACCCGAATCTACGGGAGCCCTTTCCATTGCTTCTCGCGAAAAGCTCGACAACCTCACTTTCGTGATCAATTGCAATCTCCAACGGCTCGATGGACCTGTGCGAGGAAACAATAGCGTGATTCAAGAATTTGAGAGCCGCTTCAAAGGAGCCGGCTGGCACGTGATAAAAGTACTATGGGATAGCAATTGGGACGAACTCTTCGAAAAAGACAAGAAAAAGAAGCTAGCCAAGAGATTGCAGGACATGATCGACGGTAAACTACAAAGGCTTTCTGTAGCCGATGGTAAAACTATTCGAAAGGTATTATTTGGCGGAGACACCGATCTGGAAAAATTGGTAGAAGATTGGAGCGATAAAAAAATTGAAGCACTTGGCCGTGGGGGACATGATCGGGTCAAGGTTTTCAATGCATTTCAAGCAGCCGTGGCTCATAAAGGGAGCCCGGTAGTGGTTTTGGCTCAGACAATTAAAGGGTATGAACAGGGCTCGGCAGGTGAGGCCAGCAATGTTACTCACCAGACAAAAGTATTCAAAGAGAAACAACTCAAAGCTTTTCGCGATGAGCTCAAACTGCCCATTAACGATGATCAATTGGAGGAAATCCCGTTTTACCGATTTGAAAAAGACAGCGATGAATACCGCTACCTCAGAAAAACCAGAGAAGCACTGGGTGGACCACTTCCTCATCGTGAGCAATTGGCAAACGATTTTGAAATGCCCGACCCCGAAATCTTCGATGAATTCAAAGAAGGTTCGGCCGATGACGAAGTTGCTACCACGGGAGTTTTTGTAAAAATCTTGAGTAAACTGCTAAAAGATGAAAAGGTAAAAGACAATGTCGTTCCCATCGTTCCGGACGAATCGAGAACCTTTGGAATGGATGCGCTCTTCAGTCAAGTGGGAATATATGCAGCCCATGGCCAAAAATATGAGCCGGTGGATAAGGATAGCCTCATGTTTTACAACGAAAAAAAGGACGGAGTCATTTTGGAAGAAGGAATTACCGAAGCCGGGTCGATGGCCAGCTTTATCGCGGCGGGTACCAATCACATTTCACAAGAAAAATTCACCATTCCGTTTTTTGTTTTTTACTCCATGTTTGGGATGCAGCGCATCGGAGACATGGTTTGGGCCGCGGCAGATGCCAGAGCACGAGGATTTATGATCGGCGGAATTTCCGGCAGGACCACCCTTTCGGGAGAAGGCCTTCAACACCAAGACGGACAAAGTCATCTGAACGCTTTAGCAGTTCCGAACTTACAAGCTTACGATCCCGCATTCGCCTATGAGCTAGCGGTTATTGTTCAAGATGGCTTAAGACGGATGTACTCGGAGAATGAAGATATCTTCTATTACATCACCGTCATGAACGATTCCTATCCGATGCCGAAAATGCCCGCCAATGTCGAGAAGGATATCATCCGCGGCCTCTATCGTCTTGAGAAGTCGAGAAAGCGCAAAAACAAAAGCGACAAAGTACACCTGCTCGGCAGCGGAGCGGTGATGAAAGAAGTGCGGAAAGCAAAGGAAATCTTAGAGGATGAATGCGACATTCCCGTCGACATCTGGAGCGTAACTTCTTACAAATCCCTCTACGAAAACGCCCGCGATACCGAGCGTCGGAACCGGATGGAAGGCTCCTCAGAACTCAATTTCATTCAAAAGAAGCTGAACGACGAGGGCGACCTTTTCATCGCAGCCGGCGACTATGTCAAAGCCCTTCCACTATCGATGGCAAAATGGGTGGAAGGAGATTTCATCGTACTCGGAACCGACGGCTTCGGTCGCAGCGACTCCATTCCTGCCCTTCGCGATTTCTTCGAAGTGGATGCGAAACACATTGCTTATGCCGCATTGTCCGCCCGCTATCGAAAAGGCGACATTAAAAAATCAGTATTGACAGACTTTGTGAAAAAACACAACATCCACCGCGATAAAAAAGACCCCGCAGAATACTAAAACGACAATTGACCATGGAAAAAGAACTCAAAATACCCAAGATATCTGAAGATGCTGATGAGGCCGATGTGGCTGAAATCTTGGTCAGCGAAGGAGACACGATTGAAAAAGACCAAGCCATTCTAACGGTGGAAAGTGATAAGGCCAATGTAGAAATCCCGTCCGACTTTGCCGGAAAGGTGACCAAGATAAAAGTCAGCAAAGGGGATACGGTAACGGTAGGTGATGTGGTCATGACCGTAGAGGTTGGCGAAGCCGAGTCCGACTCAGAAGAGGATGATTCCGCCAAAACTGAATCGGATAAAGATGCAGCCAAAGAAGATGATTCGAAAGAGGAGGTGTCGGCGGCGACGGAAAGCAAGGATGATGACGACCAAGATGATTCCGACGAAAAAGAGACATCAGAAAAAGATAAGAAGGAATCAGAGTCCGCCGATAAAGCAAAAAAAGAAGCACCAAAGGAGGATAAGTCTGATGAGAAAGACAGCAACTCTCAAGACGACCGAGAGACTGAGGAGGACGAAAGTGCTGAGGATGCGGATCAGGAAATACCGGTGGCTCCGCTGGCGCGAAAATTCGCCAGGGAATTGGGTGTCTCGATTAGTGATGTGCCGCGTTCGGGTGAAAGACTCACGCGAGAAGATGTAGCCAACTACGTGAAGGAGTTGATCGGCAAAAAGAAGGAAGCATCGAGCGAAGGTTTTTCGGCTCCTTCCCTACCCGACTTTTCCCGATGGGGTGAGACAGAGAGAAAACCACTTTCGGGAATACGAAAAGCCACCGCAAAAAACACCTTGCAATCGTGGCGACACATTCCACATGTGACCCAAAACGACAAAGCGAATGTTTCCGGGTTGGAGGCATTTCTGGAAAAGCAGAACGAGAAATCGGATGAGAAAATCACCCTTACCGCCATTCTACTCAAGGTATCAGCCGAAGCTCTGGATGAATTCCCGAACTTCAATGCCAGCATAGACCTGCAAGAAAAAGAAATGGTCTACAAAAAATACTTCCACATTGGAGTGGCCGTAGATACCGATGACGGACTGCTGCTGCCGGTGATCAAAGACGTTAAAGAGAAATCCATTGCCGCATTGGCGAAGGAGCTATCTGATGCAGCCGAAAAAGCCCGCGAAGGAAAATTGACCGCCGATGAAATGAAGGGTGGCAACTTTACCATCTCGAATCTGGGCGGAATTGGCGGTACGGGATTTACCCCGGTAATTTTCCCGCCACAAGTAGCCATTCTGGGAGTTTCCAGAACACAAACAGAGGCCGTATTTAAAGATGGAGAATTCTCCCCTCAAAGCATGTTGCCACTTTCGCTTTCCTACGATCATCGGGCAGTGGACGGTGCAGGCGCCGCACGCTTCCTACGCTGGATCTGTGAATCGCTTGAGCAACCGATGAACCTGATGATGCACTAGGTGGGATGGTTATTCCGATATCCGTCAAACGATCTGAGCCAGCCGATGAATTAGATTGAGTACAAATGGGGCATTTTGCAGAATATCATCAGAGTTAAAGCCCACCTTAAGGTTTTGATGGCGATTTGTGCGGTAAAGAAGCTTGACTCTCCGAATACCGCAATCTTTCCTTTCGCGCATTCCAAAAGTGCTCTTTGGTAGTGACCTTCCTGATCGAGAACGGGAGTAGCCGCATTGATCTGCCTCATTCGTTAAAATTTTTTCCAAAAATCAGGAATGACTTCATATAGTCGATCGCGTTAGTGCCTTGTTCAGCCGGTTCCGTCACTATTTTTTCTATTCCGATTTTCGACCATTCCGATTTGACTTGATCCTATCGATTTTATTGAAAGATCTAAGAATACCTCCTCCCGAAAGGTTTTGCTCGACTCCGGCAACAGGGCTCGGCAAAGCATCGATCTCACGGTTTTTCAAAAAGTATAGGGGCACAAAATTCGGATTGGCTGTCTTAATCCTCCTTTCGGAAAACCGATGCCCCCCTCGGGAAACTGACCCTAACCAAAAGACCC
>DATFKV010000521.1:0-2997 GCA_035268465.1 Cryomorphaceae bacterium
TCGTGTTCCAAGATGGAACGGGTCTTCTTTAGTGAACGGTTCCATCACTGATGCCGGATCAGGAATAACTGTGGCTGGAAACTCCGTTTTTAACAGCGGCGTAAGAGTTCTTGGCGGATTCAATTCATCGACCAATTCAACTGCATTGAAAGTAGGAAATGATTTGTTTTTCACGTCAATTGATAACAATGAGATTCAAGCATATGCCAACGGAGAACAAGGACAGCTCTTCCTCAACTTCTGGGGTGGAGATATCAATTTCGCTAACAATACCATGTGGGTAGACAGAGCGGACGAGAGAATCGGAATCAACACCGCCACACCTACTGCCAAACTAGACGTTCAAGGAGAAGCAGGGTCAACCGAAATTGTAATCAATGCGGAAGGAAACTACACCGGTGGTAATTCGGATGTCAGAGCCTTAAACGGAAACTCTGTCATTGCTCCGGGTTATGGATACGGAGTTTACGGAACCGGAGGCTATATGGGCGTAAGGGGTGTTGCCAATTCGACAACATACTCCGGCACATCATACGGAGTATATGGCTCTGCCAGCGGCACGGCAGGCACACGCATTGGTGTTTATGGATTTGCGAGTGGCGGAACCACCAACAATTGGGCAATGTATGCTTCAGGTGATTCTTATGTATCAGGAGATTTGCGAGTAGGAAATCAATCCGAAGTATCGGGTTTCCGAGTTTCCGTAGACGGAAAAATGATTTGCGAGGAGCTCAAAGTTCAATTGAGCCAGGACTGGCCTGATTACGTCTTTGCCGATGACTATTCCATGATGAACCTTAACGATTTGGAAGAATTCATCAAAACGGAGAATCACCTTCCGGGAGTTCCTTCTGCATCTGAAGTTGAAGCAGCAGACGGAATCATGCTTGGAGAAATGCAACGCGTTACGGTTGAAAAGTTGGAGGAATTGACGCTCTACATTCTTGAGCTCAAGAAGGAAAACGATCAGTTAAAAGAAAGAGTTGAAGCACTTGAAAACTAATATTACCATGAAAAACGCAAACTACAACAAAGCGATTTTCAGGTGGGTTGGCATTCTATGTCTATCCGGATTGGGATTTTCCACCATTCAGGCGCAAAGCCTGTTTGCGAATGTGGGTGACCCCGGATTAGATAGAGAACAAGAACACTTCTTGAAAATCGTAAAAGACAGTCCGATGAACCATTCGCTTCAATTTGTGGAAGTGAACTGGGATGCATTGGAGGGAAATTCTTTCGTGTTTCAACCAAATAAGGAAGAAAGCTATACCGTATACAAAAGTCAGCGCGGCGAAAAGTACGCCGGACTTGTTTCGTGGTGCGGTACCATCGACGATGGAATTGAATTCGGTGATGTAAACATGGTCATCGACGGTGATGAGTTGGTGGGTCATTTTGCCATCGGACCGCGGATTTTTGCCCTGACACCTCTTGGCAAAAACCTTCACGCATTCTACGAAGTAGATTCGAGTGTCATGCTAAAAGAAGATTGCGAACATGGCGACGAAGACCTGGACTACGATTACAAGCCCGATCTGCAAGGTATACCCACTAACGAAGACTCCGTATGGGACGAAGCAGGAATGCCCAAGGCAACCGGAGAATGTCAAATACGAGTGCTCATTGGCTTTTCGCCAAATGCTCAAGCTCAATTTACCGGCATTCTGGCTCAATTGGTCAATTTGATCAATCTGGCCAATGCTGCCTATAACAATGCCGGGGTTGGGTTTAATATAGAATTGGCCATGGCATACAATACAGGATCAAACTCTGCGGGATCAACCTCTACCGATTTGAGCAATTGGAGAGCCACCTCAGATGGTGTTATGGACGAGGTACACAGCAATCGAACTCTTTTTGATGCTGATATGTGCGCCTATATATACCAAGGTGGCGGTGGTAGAGCTTACCTGTCGCTTGATTTTGAAGACACCTTCTCAGTTACGGGAACGGGAAACTTTAATGTTTTCACTTTCCACCATGAGTTGGGGCATAATATGATGTGCACACACGATCTGATAAATCCGGATGAACCGGGTAGTGCCCCCTATGCGGGTTATGGCGAGCCTACGAATAGTTGTTTCAGAACCATCCTAGCCTACCAAGAAGCCTGTGGAACGCCGGGGTTTGGGTGCGCCAGAGTGAACGTATTTTCCAGATCTGTGGGCACTTATACTTGCGGAGGTACGGCTTACGCAAAGGGTGGCCCGAATAACAGAAACAGAGACCGTTTAGTACTTTCAAAGGATGCCATTAACAACCATACGACAGTACTTGCCAACGCAACGTACGGCGGAGACTACAATTGGTTCAACCAAGAAGCCATCAACTTTGCCGCAGAAAGCACAATAGGATATAGCTCCCCGTTAAACCGTTGGGATATGTTCAGTGGCTCCGAGGGCAGCTTTCGCGCAAGCGACGAGGTAACCCTAGGTGAAGGATTCTGGGCACGTAGCGGCTCCACCTTTACCGCCTACTTGGAATCGTGTACGGACATATCTCCCGATGCTGCAGCACTCGCTGTAGTAGACCCCGGCTACCATCCCGACAAAAATGAAAACGCTGCCGCAAAAGCCGCTATCCCTGCGGAAGGTTCCAAGTTTTTTCACGATCTATCGGTCTTCCCCAATCCGTTCAATGAAAGCACTACCGTGCAATTTAACTTTCACGGAAGCCAGCGGGTAACCATTGCACTCATGGATATTCTCGGAAGAGAGATGATTCAAATAGCCAATTCAGCAGAATTTGCCGAAGGACAACACAGAATTGAGATTCAAACCTCAGAGCTGCCTTCGGGCATTTATCTCATCACCCTTAGGGCGGGAGATGATGTAATGGTAAAAAGGATCATTAAGGGCAATTAAATCCAATCAACCTTGATCACTTCAAAGGCCGTCCCGATTTGGGACGGCTTTTTTTTGAACTAGTAGGAAGGTCCAAGTATTAAGTACGTACGATCTGCTACATAACGCTTTCTTTAACCTCCTGAGGTACTGC
>DATFKV010000522.1:0-4734 GCA_035268465.1 Cryomorphaceae bacterium
AAAAAACGTCCTGCACGGGTATCTCGGGAGCAAGTAAAGATTGCATATCAAAATCCTCGGTCACCGTAATCGGACAATTGTCCGATGATGAAGCGGTCAGAGAAACGGTGTACAACCCCGGACTTGAAAAGGTATAAGTGGCCGCCGGACTTTCGGAAAAATCCCCGTCTGAGTTGAGATCTCCAAAATCCCAATAAAACTGAGTGGCATTTTCACTGGTTTGAGTAAACCCGCCAGTCAATCCTTGACAGAATTCTTCCTGGGGAGTAATGGTCGCAACGGGAGGTTCTGCTACCTCGAAGTTTATAGAATTTTGAGCTTCACAAATATTATTGGTGGCAATTACTTCTATGTTCTTGATGCCCGGGCTATCAAACAGAACCCCGCTCACCTCCAATCCTTGCAGGAATTGAGGCGTTGCACCGGGACCAAAATCCCAATCAACTGCAGAGGCTTCTTGATCAAAACTCCCTCCTGCCGTAAAGGAATACACCGGTTCACCGTTGATACATTCAAAAGTAAACGACTCTATTTCGATGGTCGTTTCGTTGTAGACCGGCAATACAATTTCGGCAGTATCAGAACAAAACACGCCGGGGTTGGACACCAAAGTCACGATGTAAGTTCCGGTGTCGGGATAAGTGTAGAATCCGTTATATCCAATTGAAATATCATCTTCGGTAGTCGGATCTCCATATGTCCAAACATATTCGTTGTCGGGATTTCCCAAATTGGTAAAGTTAAAACTCAGATCATCACAAAGTTCAGCCTCCGTAATTTCTTGGATGAGCGCTTCAGAAACGGGATCACAAACAGCTACGTTGAACTGAAAATCGCGCTTATTGGTGCCGATTAAGACACCATCACGGTATTCCTCCACACAGACTCCTACCACGTATTGACCTTGTACAGTCGGCTCTCCCGTCAGCAAGCCTGTTACAGGATCTATGGACAGCATAGGATCGGCATCCAGCGGATCTACAGCTGTATACGCACCGCTCCATTGTACCACGTCGTAGGGCGGATTGCTGGCGGGCACGGGGGCAGGATTGGCTTGGGTTCCACCGATATAAGGAGCACAGAGTGAATACACCAACTCGTCTCCATCAGGGTCGGTAGCACTATGATCAAAAATCAATAGCTCAAAGGTGCAAAGCACGGGCGGCGGAAAGTTATTGAAGGAGGGACTTGAATTGCACTCAGCAACATTTGTTTGAGGCACTTCACTTACTATTGTCAAACCTTGGGCACCCGGATTCTCCAGATTTTGAATGGTTTGGTTGCGGCAGCACCGTTGGTAAACTACTTGGTAACCGGAGATGTCCGTATCAAGTGAAAGAGTAAATTCATAAGTGCCTTCTTGTACACAAATATTGGGCGGAAAATTCAGGCAAGGAGAATCAAAATCGGGGTCAATATTTTCGATAGATTGAACCGACGACGTAATCTGATTCACCAATTGATTGGCATCATTGAAAACGGCAAAGCTCGCCGGGTTATCAAAAGGTGCCCCCGAGCTGTTGCAGTCTCGGTACAGCTTCATGGTGAAGGTATAGGTGCCATTCGCATTGCACACATAGTACATTTCTCCTCCGATAATGTGCTCCCCTTTGGCTGAGAAAGCCAAAAGAAGCGGGAAAATTAATCCCACGCGCAGCAACATTGTTAGAAAAGAGGTCATATGGAGTAAACGCTTTAACCGTCTCTGTGGTTGTACAAGACTGTCAATCCACGCTGAATTTACAGTCAATTTTAAACCTCTCCAAATTTGGCTTGATGAATGATTGGGTTCTAACGACCCAGATGACCGAGGATAACCTCGTATTCAGCAGCTTCAATTTTCACCCAATTCGAGGATGCTTCAATCATATCAGCTATAAAATGTCGGTCCGGTAGTATTTTAGCCTCTACTTTCGTCAGAAAGTATTTCTTCCCCACTACATGAATTTCTTCAAATGAATCGTTCGACAACACTTTGAAGTATGACTTGTTATTGGGGTACTTGCGATACAACGGAAATGTATTACTCATTTAATTGATCTATGTCGTCCAAATATAAATTTGAAAAGAAAGCCATCGACGCTTACAACGGGAAAGATTTCGAAAATGCCGTTTATTGGTACTCTCGCGCTATTAGTATAAGCCCTGATGATGCAGAATTGTACAGCGAGAGAGCAGTAGCCTATTTTCACAGAAAAATGCTCAAGGAGTCTCTGGCCGATATGGACAGAGCCCAAGAACTGGAACCCAAGAAACCCTATCGCTACAGTAGTCGGGCCTATATCAAGGATGCCATGGGAGACACTCCGGGTGCAATTGAGGATTATAAGATAGCCGTAGAGCTGGACCCCGAAGATGCGGTAGCCCACAACAATTTGGGCTTATTGGAAGAAAAGTTAGGCCATATGGCTCAAGCCAAAGCCATGTTCGATTTGGCGGATGCCTTGGCAAAAAATGAAAGCGGATCGGATGATCCTGCTGATTACAGGCCCAAAAATATTCAGCGTGAAATAGAGCAAGAGAAGACTAAAAAGTCGGTTAGCTCAGAAATGTTGAATGTCTTCCGATCCAGAGAGGGATTTAAAGAATTTGTTAGCTTTATCCGAAACGGATTTAAGTAGATGCAATCATTTCTTGAATCGCTCGCAGAGCGTATCCTGCAGAACGATTTCGACCTTGAAAATCAAGTCGTTATTTTGCCGACAAAGCGTTCGGCAAATTTTTTAACCAAAATTCTGGCAGAAAGTACCGACGGGGCCCTTTGGCTTCCTGAGATGCTCACCTTCAATGAATGGGCTTCGCAGATTTCGGGTCTGGAAACTGCCGAAAATCTCCTCACTTCATTCTCACTCTACGAAGCCTATTCGGAGACAATGGGTTCCGAAGCTCAATCGCTTTCAGAATTTTTGTCTTGGTCTACCATTCTGCTCTCTGACTTTAATGACATCGATGCTTATCTCATCGACCACAAAATCCTCTTCAAGGAACTGATCGACTACACGGAGATTGATCAATTCAGCTTTCTCAATTCTCCCCTTTCCGAAAAACAGGAATCCTACCGCCGATTTTGGCGGACACTTCCGAGTATTTTCGAAAAATTCAAAAAGAAATTACTTGAAAATAAAATAGGTACACCTGGCATGATTATGAGAGCAGCCGCCGAAATGGGCGAAACTCATTTCGGTCAAAACCGAAACCGATATATCACGGTGGCAGGTTTCAATGCCTTGACCAATGCGGAGGTCAAGCTTTTGAAATCAATGGAGCAAGCAGGAATCGGGAAGGTGTACTTTGACGCCGACGACTACCTGATGACTGACGACAAGAATGCGGGCAGGTTCATCAAAAGAAATTTGAAATCGGGTTTTGGAGAAATCTTGAAGCCTAAAGTTCCGTTTCACAAAACCGACCACAAGATCCAAGTAATTTCCACCGCCTATAAACTCGATCAAGCCAACGCCATTGCAGCGATTTTGGAAAAAACTCCCGAGGAAGATTTGAAAAATACCGGGTTGATTCTGGCAGATGAGTCTATGCTGATGCCCGTTATTGAGCGCCTCCCCGCTTCCATCAAAGCCGTGAACGTCACCATGGGCCTGAGTCTGGGGACATCAGGATTTCGAAACTGGATCGACTCGTGGATGGAATTGCATATCACGGCAAAAACAGAGGCAAAAGGATATCGGCTAAATGCGCGTCGCTTGACCCAATTGCTGAATCATCCATTTACCGCCCTAATGGGATTGCCTCCAAGAAAAAACTTTTCAGATTCTTCCATAAACGCGGTTGATTTTGAAGATCAAACCGGCGAAGCTGCTTTACTTTCTCCACTTCGGGTCAACCACAGGTTGTCTTATGAAGGTTTCAGATCTGCTCTAAACTGGACTTTAAATCGAATTAAATCGACTGACCTCTCCAAGCCCGAATTGCGTATGGGGCTGCTGGGGTGTGAAAAGCTGCTCGAAACGCTGGACCGATTGAGTCAGTTCAGTCGCTCTTCGGATCTTGATCTGGTCAGTCTGCGCCAAATCTTCACTCGTGTATTATCCTCGACTAAGCTTTCCCTTTTGGGTGAGCCCATGCAAGGACTTCAAATCATGGGAGTTTTGGAAACCAGAGCCTTGGGTTTTGACAAACTGATCATCTGCTCGGTAGATGAAGGGAATTTTCCAAAGAACAACCCAACAGAGAGTTTCATTCCTTTTGAGGTTCGTCTTTTTCACCAGCTGCCTGCTCGTCGAGAAAAAGAGGCTGTTTTTGCCTATCAGTTTTACCGCTTACTCAGCCATTCAAAATCTTTTTCTGCTATCTACCACACGGATGCAGGAACCTTTAGCGGAGGTGAAATGAGCCGATACCTTATGCAGGTGCGAGAAGATTTTGAAGATGAAAATCGATTTGCTCACGTCAATTTAAAGCCTTCGGAACTCTTTCACCAAGAAGAAGCCAAAACCATAGGAAAAACAGATGAAGTTATAAACGTCATCAAAAATTCTCTGGTTGGTCGTGGCTTGTCGGCTTCTTCGATCAATCGCTTTTACGAATCTTCACTGGAGTGGTACTACTCAAATATTCTTTCACTGGCTGAGCCGGAAACCAGCGAAATTGATCCTTCAACTTTTGGTACAATCGTGCACGATTGCTTGGAAAAGCTTTTCGAACCCTACAAGCGAGAAATCATTTCGACAGCGATCATCGAGCAAATTTCCAAGCAGGTAAAGCCACAACTAGAAG